>JAKQFZ010000936.1 GCA_029558215.1 Candidatus Omnitrophota bacterium | reverse complement strand
CCCTCTGTCCAGGTGCAGCATACGCAGCGCGATGAGCTTCAGCCCTTTCTTCTGCAGCCGGGCGATTACTTCTCCTGCCAGTCCCCTGGCTACGCCGTCAGGCTTGACCAGCACCAGTGACCTCTGTATACTCAATGTTCTCCCTCCAGCATTTTTACATATGGAATGTGTTAGCGTTATGTCTCTCTGCCGCTCTCCAGCAGCTTTTCGATATCCTCCCAGGAGGGAGGTGTTGACCTGTAAAGTTGGTCAATATCAATTCCATTTTCAAAATGAGCATCCCAGTAAGCTTGCTTCAAGTCTTCATTCCATCGGCTGCCATGGATTCTCAAAGGATTTCCCTCCGGATAGGCAAAGGCAGTCAGGAGATGGAACGGGCGCTGAATGAGAAGATCCCAGACCTCGACCTCTACGGTCACGACCTGCCTGTCCCCCTTGGCGGTCTGTAGGACAATTTCTCCTTGATAGGTTCCTGGCGCGAGCGACTCAGGAGCATGAAACTCCACCCAGAAAGTCAGTGTCTCACCCAGTCGGGCATCGGCGGTCTTCTGAAAGGTCAGGAGGGGATCAGGCCACCAACCCACGTAGTCCACTTCATACGAAGGCTGTCGAGTCAAGACATATCCAACGAGACTGACCGAAATGTTCTCTGAGGGAAAACGGTATGTCCCGCATCGGAACTCACCTGGGAATACTTGCACTCCAGACAGAGGCTCATCGGTGGCAAGAACCGATACCTGAAAAGCTTCTCGCTCCCCACGTGCCATCTGCAAAGACCAATGATCAGTGAACTGCCCAGGATAGGCATGGTCGCGGATGAACACCTTCAACATGGATGAACAGAGACCGATCACCAAAGAGGATTTGGGAGATTTCTTTCTTGCCTGCACGGAGCCGTTCCGATTGTTGAGACGCACTTCCAAATCGAAGGCGCGTTGTTCGAGTTCTGTCCAGGCATCGAGTGTGAGCTTCTCTTCATCCGAACGAATGCGCACAAGATTCTGCAGCTCTTCCGTGTCTTTGGCCTGATCCATCATGAATCGGGCTTGCGTGTCCCGAGGCAGAGCCTGAATATCCTTGGAGACCTTCGCGCTCAGTTTCTTGAGTGGCTCCAGGGACTCATACTTCGGCGGCTTGACAGGCCACTGGGTACGGTAGAGGAGTTCTCCAAACTTGCTGTTCCCTTCTCGAACCTCAAACGTCTGTCCCTTTGTGTCAGGAGTCAGAATATACGTAATGTCCGAATCCTGGGTCAGCGTCTCAGAAATGAACAGCAGCCCATTGCAGGGCCAGCACCCGAGAATGGCATGAACCTTTCCACCCAGACCTGGATTGACGCCGATCGTGGTTCTTCCCGGATAGAAGCGATTGGGAACCCGCAACTGCCAGCCAGGGATTGGCTTTTCGGCACGCATGATCGCTCCAAAAGTCTCAATGTCATGGTTACTCTTTTCCACGATAGACCAAGTGGACATTTCACGAACTGCCGGATTCTGTCGATTGCGCACAAAGTTGACCTTGAATGGCAAGTCCAGATGAAATGCGCCCCCGAGCTCATGCAGCGGAATCCGCATCTCGGCGCTCCAGAAATCACTCCCAACGAATGTTTCCGTCTCGATGTTGGCGTTCCACTCTTTTGCCTGAATATGCTCATCACAGATGACATTGCGCGTGTTCAAGACAAAATGAAAATAGTCTTCCTGCTGCCAGGGGCACTGGATGAACACCTCAACACTGTCGTCATCCCAGACCCGACTATCCCGAGCAATGTACTGTGCAAGCATCTCTGACGGCGTTGCCTCGTGACACAGAAATGCCACGCAGAGGCTCTCTCCGTCCGAGAAGAGAGATATCTCCGTTTGAGACTCTGCCACACAGGCCCCGCCCGCCCGAACCAGACCGGAAAATCGGGGAGCCTTCTCCAACACAGCATCATCCAACTGACCATCCACAATCCACGCTTCTTTCAGTGTTGGAATCATGCAGAAGTTCGGTTTGTATTTTGCCAGGGCGGCGTGGCTCTGCTGGGCACAGAACACCACAGACAGACACAACCAGAAACTCCGAAACGTTTGTACGCGAAGAGTGTTCATGCGATTAGATCCTCCAGATGCTTGCTCGACTGAAAGCAATCCGCGGACTGCTCCAATAGGGCGTTCAATGCTCTAGCGGCAGACTGTCCAGTGAAGAATTCATACTCCAGCACAAGGCTCTTTCCCTGAGACAGGCAGGAGCAAGAACGCATTCACATACAAGCCAGAGCGTGACAAGGTCAGCTGAAGAATCTCAAATCCTGCCGAGGAGCGCAAGCGAGCAACGTGGTTTCTGCCAGAATTTGAGAGTGAGGATCGATTGCTGCAACACGCTGTTGCCAGACAATCTGCGCACAAGTATTCTTGGTGTTGGCCGACTTTTCATTGGAGGAAAACATCTCATGAACCGAACAAACGATCTCGTCCTTGTTCTTTGGGTGTGTCTCATGGTGTCTGTACCGATGACTGGACTGGCTGATCAACAGGAGTCCTTATCTGAGATGGGCGCCATCACCCTGCCTTTTCACGAGATGTTCGAGGGTTCCAAAATCGGTGAAGCCTGGACAGCGGTTGTCTCAGAAGGCAATAGCCTGTCCATCGAAAACAATTCGCTACGCATCGAGGCAACTGCGCATGCCTCGGCTCATCTGCAACGGCCGCTCGGGGAAGACTTGATCACCGTGACGGCCAAAATCTGGGGGGCGGCTTTCTATCTAGTCTGGAATGCGGAGAACGGTTGCGGAATGGGGCGAGTCTCGCCAACACCCTTTCCGCGGTTTTTCATCAGTCAAACGATTCAGGGCACAACCAGAGAGTCCCATCTCGTTGGATGCTCGATCAGCATTCCTTACTACCTGCGGTTTCAGATTGCGTCGGATTGCTTTCGGTTCTCTTACAGTGAAGACGACAAGGAATGGAGGCATCTGAAGACCATCCCCAGACCGGACTCCTTGGCGGGTGCTCCTTCCCTGATGGTCTTTGGCAACTACTACGGAGAAGACGACGTCCTGCCCTTTGGTGATGTTGCCATGTCCCCAGACGGAGATCGGGGTTCGAAATACACCTGTTTCGTCGGCGAAATCCGAATCGAAAAGACGCCTGAAGATGCGCTTCTGATGACTTCAGCAGAGAAAAGGGCGATTGAGACAGAAGGACTCGACCCCGTTGCGCAGGTTGTGCTTCGAGGTTCCGAAGATCCGACCTACGAATCTGTTGAGGCTTTCTATCCACCCTTCAAGTTTCCCCGCGAAGTGGTCGGAGTGCCGGAGCATCCGCTTGATATCGGAATAGATTATCAAGGGCGGCTGGATGTCAGTCCCTGGGATCGTCCATACGCATGGATCGAAATTGGCGATCCGCTGAAGCCCTTTGGAGATACGCCAATAGCGAGGCGACTGCAGAAAGGTTACCTTCCCATTGTGACGCTGTCCACGGAGCGAGATGACATTCGGTATGAGATGGCCGTTTTCGGCTGGTCTGAGGACTTCCGAGTGGACAAGGATCTCTTTGCCTACGTGCGACTGCGCGCAAGAACATCGAAAAGTGGCCAGGAGGTGAAGCCGATTGCGCTTGTGGACGCACGGAGCGGCGCACGAACCGAGTGGCCGTTGTTGAAGATTGGCAGAAGAGATTACGAAGTCTGTCTGTCCTTCAAATATCCCGAACCCTCTTCAGCCCAACGGGTTTCCTCTTCAGCTTTCGAACGCATCTCCAGGAACGTGACAGCGCATTGGGAGAAACGTCTCGAAATAGCCAAGAGAGTCCGTGTTCCAGACCAGCGAATGAACGAAGCATACAAGGCATGGATCGTCTACTCACTGCTCAATGCTGACACTGTCAACGGCTACGTCGAAGCGCGTGACGGTTCGGGTTTCTATGACGAAATGTTTGGCTACAGTGTTTCGCTGCACACGATGGCGGCGGATCTGTTCGGAATGCACAACTACGCGGAGCGATGTCTCCAGACCCAGCTGCATTTCCAAGCAGAAGACGGCATGTACGTGCAGGCAACAGGGCTTCCGGATCTCGGATCTTTGCTGATGGCGCTCTATGAACACTATCTGGTCACACGAGATGTTGCTTGGCTGCAATCGGTTGCACCAAACATTGATAAGGGCTGCCAATGGATTTTGCAGCAACGCCAAGCGACGCCCAAAGAGGGAATCACAAAAGGGATGATCAAATTCCGCCCCTACTGTGACTATCCGGTACCCGTCTACAACTTCATGGCGGACATCTATGCCTGTATGGGTTTGGAGCGAGGAGCAGAGGCTCTGCAGGTTCTCGGAATGCGGTCGGAAGCCGAGCGATACGCCGCCGAGGCAGATGCGTATCGGAACGACCTGCTGGCTGCGATGGACGCAGCCGCTTTCCAGGATGGCGATCTGAAGATACTTCCCATGGAACCCGAAACGCGGAGACTGCTGAAACTCGATCAGTATCAGGGCGGCGGATACTATGGTTTGGTATGCGGCATCCTTCTGGAGACGGGATTTCTTACTCCGGACGATGTTCGCTCGCACTGGATCACTGATATCATGGAGAGAAGGAACGGCCTGATCGGTGGCGTCTGTGAATTTCAACTGGGTGTTGATCATGCCTACACCTATGGCTATCTCATGACAAAGATGCAGCGGGACAACATTCGAAACGTGATTCTCGGGCTTTGGGGGATGATGGCTTTTGGGATGACTCGTGACACCTATTCTCCTGTCGAGGTCAATATGATTCAAACGGGAGACAATCACCTGACACTGCCACACCTTTACTCCTGCACACAACAGTTGAGGTTGCTGCGCAACATGCTTTTGTGTGAAGAGGGTGATGTTCTGTGGATCGGCAGGGCGATTCCCCGAGTCTGGTTGGAACCGGACAAAAGAGTAGAAGTCAAGTCGGCGCCGACCCATTTCGGTGAAGTAAGTTATAGCATTGATGCGAAACGCAATGGGAATATGGTCGTGCGTATCAGCCCACCCCAGAGACAGAAACCTTCCGAGATTCGTGTTCGATTGCGGCATCCCAGGCAGCTGCCGATCAGGAAGGTGAAGATTTCTCCCCAGACTCCCGTTGAACTATCAGGTGAGACCCTTGTGCTGAAACAAGTGGACAGGAAGATGAGAATCAACGTCTGCTATTGATGCAGATCAAGCAGTGTGGCTCGTGCTGTCTCCACACAAACCTTTGACTTGAGCCCTTGTATCAAGAAGGGGGGGCAAATGATCATCCGCTTCCCACAACTTCTATCTTACAAACGGATTGAACTCCATGGGTCTCTTCCACACGCGGCACAAAGGCTCCGACACACGAGCATAGTCTGCATCAGGGACTGCTTCGTCCGTAGTGTACAGAAAGGCTCTCGTCTTTCGATGCGCAAAAACGTAGAGGGGCTCGGTGCAGGGTGATGGTGACGCTGTGTCGGCAGGCTCAGCATAGAAAGCCACTGGAGTCTGATCTCCGTCACTGGAGAGTTCAAGCCGCACGGCTCCAGTCTTGTCGTCCAGTTTTCGATAGACGGAGATCGAACCTTCCCAAGGTTTCTCCAAGGCATAGAAGGCGATCTCTCTGTCGGCCTCTTCTCCTGGAATGGCGCTGTTGGAGAGATAGGAATGCCTGGTATCTTCAACGCGATAGATGGGAACAGGCAACTGCAGCCTGGGATCATCCAACTCCAGTTTGTACATGATTTGATTGTAGTTGTAACGAGGCGTGGAGACCTGGGCTCCGGAGAACTCTCTCGTGTAAGTGCCTTCAAAGAAAATGACACGCCCACCGTCTTTTGCAAAACAGGGATGCTGTAGCGGATTGTACAAAGTGTAGTCCTTGTGCGTGACCACTTTTCGAGCGTAAGCCCAAGGACCCATCGGCGTGTCCGCCTCGGCATACCAGACTTCGCCCAGGAGCGACGTGCCGAATATCTGTGAAAGGATCATGACATAGCGCTTTCGGTATTCATTCCAGCACACAGTGACGCCGTGCGGGGCAACCTCATCTCCGGTCAGGATGTCCGTGAAGCGGTGCCAGATTTCTTCCGCGCGTACGTGTCCATTGCCTTTCCAGTCGTGCAGTTGCTTCCATCCGACGACCGGCGTCTGTTTCTTCCAACTGTATCTCAAACGTCCATCGGATGTCCGATCCAGGCAGGGATCTTCGGTCTTTGGAGTCGCTCCCTGCTGGAGACAGGTGAATCCTTCATATTGCGAATAGTCAATGACTGATTCGTATCGTGCAGGTACTCGATAGAGCCCCTCAGCGAAGAAGTAGTAGTACTCGGTTCCGTCTTCGGTCACTTTGAAACCATGGCCTCTCGGTGGATTCTCCTCATCAGTCGCATCAATGACTATCTCCTTGAAAACCTGCTCGGCATCTTCAAACTCCGCCAAGCCTCTGCCTACAGTGGTCATGGGGCCTTTGATGCGAGCATAGCGAGCGACCAGGCGCTCTCTGCCCGTCTTGTCCGGAACGTTCATAAGACTACCCAACCAGACAAGTTCCTTGCCCTCGAACGGTGCCATCTTCTTCACGCCGTCGCCTGCTTTGAAATAATCAAGGTTGATTCCAATCTCAGGATCAAGGCCGCCTTTCTCTGGGAGAACCGAGGTGGCGCACGTGACTTTGAAGTTCGCCGCCAAAGGGTGTACCGGCTGCCCTGTGTCTCCCCATACCCAGAAAAGTCTTCCTTGGTAAATCGTGGCAAGCGTGCTGTCTTGTCCCGTGACAAGGGCGTTCAGCAACGGCTCGTCAATGGGTACCGGATCGCCCAAGAGTACACTGTCGGCATAGATGCCTGAACCGGTGATGCGGTACAGGCGCTGAGCGATATTCTCACGCTTCATTTTGAGTACGGCGCTGCCACCGGGCTCTGTCTTCAGATTCCTTCCCGTAGCGCCGAGCCAGTCTTTCGCAATGGAATAACCATGGCTTTCCACATGAAAGAAGACACCAAGGTTCATCAGCCCGGGCTCATGATAGGCAACCACGCCTGCACTGTCTGTGTAGAAATCCACATTGCTGCATGACGTCAGTCGAACCATGGGAATCCCGCGACCGGTGTCTTCATCCACCACAGTGATGCGAAAGTACTGACCTGGATCGATCGGACCGCTCGGGCCGACAGACTGAGCGCCAACAACGCCCTCTCTCTTCTGTGTCGCGCAACCCATGGAGCACACGGAGAGAATCAACACCATCGCCAACAGGGCAGAGGCTGCCCACGTACTTCCCGAAACAAGCGTCATGAAACAAACCATACGATGCACTTTGTTACTCCCTCCGTCAACACTGCGGAACGAATTCCGACTTTCCTGAGAGTATATACAGCCTTCCGCACAAAGACAAACACGGCAGAAGGGTGGAGCGGCGCGAGATGGTTTTCCACTTGACTCTTTCATCATCTCGAAACAGCATACGGAAATTTGGAACGCTCTACGAGGAGGGCTTCGATGGTAAACGGAATTGATTTTCGTGTTTTCAGAGATCTGAGTTACGGACTGTATATCGTGACATCAAAGGACGGAGACCGGCTCAACGGTCAGTTGGTCAACACGGTGATTCAGGTGACTTCGGAACCGCCACGCATCGCGGTAATCATCAACAAGCAGAATCTCACCCATGAGTTCATCGAGAAGAGTCGTGTTTTTGCCGCCTGCGTTTTGGATGAGTCGGTCACGATGAAGTTTCTGGGTCCCTTCGGTTTCAGATCCGGACGAGATGTGGACAAGTTCGCTGGCCTTTCCTACAACGAAGGCGTCACAGGATCCCCCATCGTCGTGGAACACGTTCTTTCGTTTGCGGAAGCGAAAGTGATCGATCAGATGGATCTTGGCACCCATACCATCTTCGTCGGCGATGTCATAGGAACTGGCACGCTTCGGGAAGGACAACCGCTCACTTACCGGTTCTACCATGAGAATCTCAAAGGCAAGACACCCCCGAATGCACCGAGTTACAAACCTCAATGACAGGGCGTTTGCATGAGCAGGGGCATAGCCCACGCGCCAGCAGGCGCTTGCCTGCTCGGAGGGAGTTCCGTCAACCTCCGTTCAAAGGTCTATCGCGACTCCGATGGAGCCAAGTTCTTCTCTACTGGTTTGCTGATCTGCGAGAGAACAGGATAACCAAGCTAACAGGACGTAACCTGGCCGAATCTGCGCTAAGCGTACTGAGATTGACAGTACCGGAGTTGGACTTCATCATCAACCACGATACCAAGTATTGGATCAGGCAACGGGCGGAAGGAGAAGAGCAAGGAGTGCAGATATGGAAAAGGGAACGTTGGCAGTGTTTGAAAACTACAGGATTCGCCGTCATTTCGATGAAGAGACGCAGACATGGTATTTCTCGGTTGTTGATATAGTGCGGGTTCTAGTAGAACAACCGGACTACAATAGAGCCAGGAAGTATTGGAACAAGCTCAAAGAGCGCCTCGGAAAGGAAGGCAGTGAGTCGGTGACAAATTGTCACCAACTGAAACTGGAGGCGGCGGATGGGAAGAAGTACCTGACTGATGTTGCTGATCCTGAGACCTTGTTGCGTCTCATTCAGTCCATTCCCAGTGTAGGGCAATACTATGTCTAAACAGATCTCTGAAGAGGAATACGACTTCACCATCAACTGCGATATCAAATACCGGATGG
This sequence comes from Candidatus Omnitrophota bacterium, assembly GCA_029558215.1. Lineage (GTDB taxonomy): Bacteria > Hinthialibacterota > Hinthialibacteria > JAKQFZ01 > JAKQFZ01 > JAKQFZ01. The sequence goes on along the minus strand of JAKQFZ010000936.1, from coordinate 1,090 downwards.
GACAGGAGGCAGACAGTGAGATAGCCACGAGTGACACGCGGCGAACTCGGTATTTCGAGATAGAAAGCAATGGCCAATGGCGTTGATCGTACTTGGAGCCGGCGCGCCACGCGGAGCGTCTTTTTGAGAAACCGCAGGGCCCGATCCATCTGTCTTCCGCCCTCGGATCTTGATACCTGGAAATAGAAACCGCTCCGACATTCGGAAGAACATCGGAGCGGTCTATTTGTTATGTTCTGAGAAGGGGCGCGTTATCCGATTCGGTATCGGGTGAAACCGTCGCCCTTCTCGCGATAGCGTTCCTTGAGCATTTTGTCTACGCGGTCGCGCAGTTCGAGTGGCTCAAAGGGTTTGGACATGAAGTCTTCGACGCCGACCTTCTTTCTCCAGTGCTCATCGGGTTGAAGCGAGTTCTTCGTCACCGCCGTCAGCATCAGGATCGGAATGTGAGCAGTCGCGTCGCTGCCTTTGAGAATCTCGACAACCTGCATCCCGTTCATCTTCGGCATCATGACATCGAGAATGACCAGGTCCGGCTCGATTTTTTTCACAAAGGTCAGACCTTCCGCTCCATTGCTGGCGGTCTGGACAATGTGTCCACTGGTCTCCAGCGTGATGCGAATAACTTCAGCGATATCTTCTTCGTCATCCACGATAAGAATCTTCGCCATGTTGTCCACCCCTTTCGTCGAATGAGCGTCGGAGTCGTCTCCGTGCTCCTGAACGACAGGTTACTTTGCGTTTTGTGCTCGACGCGACTTCATGTAGAGAAGCCGGTTGATCGCGTTCACATAGGCCTTGGCACTCGCGATGATGACGTCGGTATCCGTCCCAACTCCGGAAGCCTTCAGACCGTCCTCTTCAAGAACAACCCGAACTTCGCCTTGGGCATCGGTTCCGCCCGTCACTGCCTTCAGCTGATAGGTTGTCAGCTGGCTCTGCGTGTTGGTGATCTTCCTGATCGCTTTGTAGACGGCATCTACGGGGCCGTCGCCGCAGCTGGCTTCACTGTGTTCCTGATCTCCTTTGCGCATCCGAACCGTTGCGACCGGTTCAATGGTGCTGCCACTGGTGGTCAGGACGTAGTCCA
>JAKQFZ010001239.1 GCA_029558215.1 Candidatus Omnitrophota bacterium | reverse complement strand
GTCACATCTCTGGCACCGCTTCCGAAAGGCGAGAGCACCAGTCCGACCAGAAGTAAGAAAACCCACTTCTTCATCATGAACCCCTTTCATGCCGAAATAACCTGTGGGTCACGACCCACGCTACAAAAGACTGGTTTGAGGAAACGGCATCCGATGCCGAATACCCCACGTGGACTCCATGTCCACTCACGTTCTGAGTACTCTTACCCCCCCCCCGCCGCTTTGTCAAGAACTATTTTGAGTTTTTTGGCGGGCTCCAGATGACGCGCAATCTCAGCGGGAGATTGCCAGACCCTCATCCCGGCCTTCTCCGAGAGGGAGAAGGAGTCGCCGAACAGACTCCCTGCGATCCCAGGGCGATACGCCAGTGCTCCCGACCAACGGGCGGTTTTCTGAACGGCGTCTTTTCATTTGAACCCTTTGACTGACCGGTGCTATTGTTCCTCGATGGAGCGAGCGAGGCACGGGAGGCTTGAGATGAAACAGTTTGGACATTTCCTCCTGCTCATCAGCACAATCGTGTCATTCTCAAGTTGCTCGGCGTTTCAGAAAGGTGGGGAATCCATGCGCGAGATCGGGAACTTCTTTGAGCATGTGGACACGGGAGTATCGCTTCCTGAGGATGCTGTTTACCCCAAGGGACGGATATTTCCGTACATGGGTTATTCCGGAATTCACGTCGAGGACGCCACAAACGGCTTCACTGTGGCCGGACATCACTACGGTTCCCTGACGCTGCAGAAGGAGAAGTTGCATCTGGCAAAAGTTGCGGGACTTTCCTACATCTTCGGCGTTGGTTTGGACGGGACATTCGTCAAGGAACCTCCGCTCACGTATACACCGCAACTTCTGAGAGACACTGTCCGACAACAGGTTCTTGAGGTGGTGAACGATCCTTTTGTGCTCTGGTGGTACGTCCGTCCCGAAGAACTCCGAATGTGGCGACCGGAAGAAGACGAGTATCTCCGAATCGCCACGGAAACCATTCGCCAAAACGATCCTCACGACAGACCGATTTGGATGTACGATCCGAATCATCGCAATGCGGAATCCCTTATGAAAACGGGACGTTATCTGGACATTATCGGGAAAGGCTGCTACGCCAACGCGGCGGGACATCAGGACAGCCGGATTTGGATTCGCTGGTCAATCGATCAGGAAACGACTGCTTGCAGGGAACTGGAAAAACTTGATGGCAGACCCAGAACACCGCTCGTCATGCCGCAGATGTCCAAAGATCCAGATGATCCGGCGCTCGACGGCATGATCCCCACCTGGGCGCGTCATGATGTGTATCTCGGCTTGATGGCTGGCGCGAAAGGCGTCTGCATCTTCTCACTGTTCCCACGCGCTGCAATTACGCGAACGCACAAGATTCACTATGAAGCGTTCAGCCGCATCGGCAAGGAACTGACGGGCGAGTTGAACTTGGGAAAGGTCTTCCTTTTCGGAGAGGAACGCAGCGATCTTGTGATCCAACAGACTGAAGGACCTGCGACCGTCGAACTCTACACCGGCCCCAAGAACAAACTCGAGGAAAACACAACGAGTCAAGAGGAACGACAACGCCACCTGACAACCTACCCTGCACTGATGAGTAAGGAGATCTCTTACGCGGGAAGCCGCTATCTGTTCTCGTGTAATTCCACTCAGGAACAGATCGTCTGCGAAGTGTCAGGTATCCCACAGGAAGGCGTCATCATTGAGAAAGTCTTCGACGGCAAACGCGTTGACGCACCCGATGGAAGCCTCACACTGACTTTCGATCCCTGGCAGGCAAGGTGTATCAGGATATCAAGGGCAGAGTAGAATGCTCCTGGCGAGATCTCAACGGCTGGGATGGCTCTGGAGAAAATGCAGATGGATGCACCAAGAAATCGAACACTGGAATGTTCCGCCGAGGAGTTATCTGTTTTGTCCTCAGCGTTGCTCCAACTGTCGGGTCCTACAGATCTGCAAGAGATAGCGGATCGGGTCATCCACCAGGATTTTCGAGAAGCGTGCCCACTCCTTCCGCGCTCCTTTGCAGACCTTCTTATCCTTGACCCGCCCTACAATCTCACAAAGAACTTCAACGGGCGCGTTTTCCGCGCCCAGGAAGCCGAGGAGTACACCTCATGGTTCGAGAGCATGTTGGCAACTGTCTTGCCCTCGTTACGCCCGAATGCTTCAGTCTACGTATGCAGCGACTGGCGGACGTCCACCCTGGTCTTCCCAGTTCTGGATAGGCATCTCCATGTCCGCAACAGAATCACATGGGAACGCGAGAAAGGACGCGGTGCAAAGGCAAATTGGAAGAACAACACAGAGGACATCTGGTTCTGCACACTGAGCGATTCTTACACCTTCAATGTTGACGCCGTGAAGCTGAAGCGGAGAGTCCTCGCGCCATATCGGCACGAAGATGGCAGACCAAAGGATTGGGACGAGTCCGCCAACGGCGATTATAGGTTGACCCATCCGTCGAATCTGTGGTCTGACATAACGATTCCCTTCTGGTCTATGCCAGAGAACACTGACCATCCCACGCAGAAGCCGGAAAAACTCATAGCCAAGCTGATTTTGGCAAGTTCGAATCCGGATGACTTCGTTTTCGATCCATTTCTCGGTAGTGGAACAAGTGCCGTTGTGGCGAGGAAACTGCAACGCCGCTATTGCGGTATCGAATTAGACTGGGAATACTGTTGTTGGGCGCTCAAACGACTGGAAGCCGCTCGAACAGATGCGGACATTCAGGGCTACTCGGACGGCGTTTTTTGGGAGAGGAACAGTCTTAAAGACCAGAAGTTGTTGCGCGCAAAGGCTCCAACTACCCAAGAACTGGAGTTGTTTGATGTCTAAATCATTCGATGCCGTTCTCGAACTGATCCACACAAATAACGGCATCAATGATAAAGCCCGTTTGGCACATCTTGTTCAGACGGCTTTCAATCTCATCAGGGATCGTTCCGTCTACTATTGTCGCAACTACGCGATCCGATTCAGCTCTTCGGCGACTCGCAGTTTCAGCAATACAGTCCTGTCCCTTTCCAATCTGCGCAAGTACGACGACCGTCCCTTCATTGTCTGCCTTGTTACACCTTGCAGGAACTACTGTTTGATTGCGAACAGCACCTTTCTGAAGAAGGTAAGCCATAGTTCTCAGGAACTTAGGGTAGACAACATACGTGGGAGTTTCAATGGTTCGGACATTGTGCGAGAGTTTGAGGGAATCGAGAACACTGACGATAATATCGCCCGCCTCTTTGACATCCACGCGGAGATAGGATTCGAAGGCAATCTGCCCCGGCTTGTCGAGGCAACGAATAACATTTCCCCGTCGGGGATGAAGTTTGCATTCGATGCTGCTGCAAGAAGGCAAATCCTTTCGGCTCCCAGTCGTGCTATTCGATTTGTCGGGTCATCCGAAGCCACAATCCTCAAAACGGAACTCGACGGGATGGTCACTAGATATGAGAGTGAAATCTTGTTAGCCGCTCTGATTGAGAACGTGAACGTTCGAGGTCGTGTCATCGAGTACTTGATCGCTGGGGAAGATGAGAGACTGAGGCAAGAACTCATCGCCTCCCTCAATTCAGGGGCAACCGGTCTTCCCTCGTTCAAGACACCCAACGCGCTGGGAGATTACCAGAGACGGTTCGATCTGTTTGACACAGAGACAGATGTAAAGATAAAGATCATGATATGGAACTCAAACCCGAAAGCCTATAATCTTGACAAGATGCTTGAGTTTCTCGCCAGAGATCGCTCTGTGTTCATGTTCTACTTCGTTGGGGTTGATCCCGTGCGGATTGTCAACACCGTCCTTGTTTCGATGTTTCAGAAAGATTTGCTGGATGCAACAGTACTGCTGAAGCACTGGGCGGGACGAAATTCCCGAGGCGTATCGCAGTTTGAAGGGAAAGCAATCAATGCACTGATTGAGAAGCCGGATGACCAGATTGATGAGGCTCTTGCTCAGCAGTTTCTCACTCGGATAATGGCACTCTGAAAAATGGACATGGTTAATCCAGAAGACGTAGGTAGTACGGTTGTGCCCTCGGCTCTGCACCGGTGAATCATATGGAGCAAACGAACGCATCTTCCCCCCGTCTTCATCGCCGAGAGTTTCTGCTCGGATCGTGTGCCCTCCCGTTTCTGGCATTGAGAAAAGGAAGGAATATGGCTCAAGAAAGAAAACCCAACATTGTTCTGGTATTGGCGGATCAACTTCGGTATCAGTCCTGTGGCTATGCGGGTGATGTCAAGGCGCGAACGCCGAACATTGACGCTTTCGCCCACGAAGGTGTCAACTTCACCAACGCCGTTTCGGGACATCCGGTGTGCGCTGCGTTTCGCGCCTCGCTGTGGACAGGCAAATTTACGACGTCAACCGGCATGGTGATCAATGAGCTTCGCATGAATCCAAATCACGAGTGCCTTGCCCACGTGTTGACGCAAAACGGATATGAAACCGGCTACATCGGCAAGTGGCATCTGTGGGCGAATCAACTTGGCAACCACAACGATCCAAAAAATTCGTACATTCCCCCCGGTGAGCACCGCCTGGGCTTTGACGGGTTCTGGGCTGCTTACAACTTCCATCACCACTACTACAAAGGCTACTATCACACCAACAGCTCCGAACAGATCCCAGTGCCCGGCTATGAACCTGATTTTCAGACCGATCTTGCCATTGACTTCATCGAGAAACATTCGCATTCGAAAAATCCTTTTGCGTTGGTGCTCTCGGTTGGTACACCGCATGATCCGTGGGGAGCAGACAACGTGCCACCGGAGTATTATGACCTGTTTGCTGATGAGGCGGGTACGCCGCGTTTCTCGGTTCCCCCAAACTTCAAGCCTGAGGATGATCCTTACTCTGACAACTGGGGTCGCTTCAAGGAACCAGACCGACGTCAGGCGATTCCGAGGATGCTTCGCGGATACTACGGCATGATCGCCAATCTGGACTGGAACTTTGGAAGGCTTCTGACAGCGATGAAAGAAGCGGGTGTTGAGAACAACACCATCGTGATCTTCACATCTGACCACGGAGAGATGCTCGGTGCGCAAGGGCGTCGCGCGAAGAATATCTTCTACGAGGAGGCGGTTCGCGTGCCGTTCCTGATGCGTTGGCCTGAACGAATCCAGTCGGGGCGTATGAGTGATGTCTGCTTGAACACTCCGGACATTATGCCGACGCTCCTCGGTCTGGTGGATGTGCCCATTCCTGAGAAGGTTGAGGGAATGAACCTGAGCCATTGTGCTCTGGGTCAGCCCGGCACCGAGCCAGAAGCGGCGTTGATGCAGAACACTGGTGCCTGCGCGGTCTGGGAAGATGGCTTCGAATGGCGGGCGCTTCGAGACAAGCGCTACACGTATGCCGTCTACCGTCGAGATGGCAAGGAACTGCTTTTCGACAACCAGAATGATCCGTATCAAATGACTGACTTGGCAGAGAGTCCGGAACACACTACAGTCATGGAGCACTTTCGCAGGATGCTAAAGAGGCGAATGGAGGAGTTAGACGACAATTTCGAAGCAAGTAGTTGGTATCGTGATCATTGGACGAAAGATAGGATCATTTTGATCCCAAGGATGCGCTGAAAGACGTGGCACGAAGGAGGAGCAAGAAATGCACTGGAGTGGTTGGTCTGTCGTGATGGTTGCTCTGTTGTTTGTTGTGGGAGAGGCTTCCGCAAAGCAGGCGACGCGGGAGAAGTACACTCATCACGGGTTCTGGTATGGGAGGGTTGAAATGAAGACAGTTGATGCGGAAGACTTCTTGATAATGCCTTGGGGATGGACTGCTGGTGATCGCGAAGTGTTGGAAGACATCAAGGATTGTGGCTTCAACATGGCGGGATTTCTAGCTCCTGAGCATGTGAAGTTGGCGGTACGAGTGGGGCTGAAATGCATCGTGGACGATCCGAACGTCTCGCGTGTCGTCACCGATGGCCAAATGAGTGATGAAGAGATTGCCAAACGCGTTGAGAAGGCCACGGCGCGTTTCAAGAACAATCCAGATGTCTATGGCTACTACGTGATGGATGAACCAACCGCGCCGCTTTTCCCGAATCTTGCGCGCTGGGCAGCAGCCATCACCAAAGCGCATCCCGGCTCGACTCCGTACATCAATCTCCTGCCCATTGGCGCTCAGGGACCCGGATCGAAGGACTACGAAGACTACATCGAGCAGTTTGTGTCTGTGATCAAACCGACGTACATCAGTTACGATCACTACACCTTGATGGATGATGGTTCCGTACGTCCGTCGTTGTATATGAACCTGGAAGTCATGCGAAAGGCTTCTTTGAACCATGGAATCCCTTTCTGGAACATCGTTTTGGGAAACAGCCATTTCCACTATGCGGAAGTCACCCAGGGCGGACTCAATCTTCAAGTGTACGCAACGCTGGCCTATGGGGGAAAGGGGATCTGTTATTTCACCTACTTTGCTCCGCTGGTTGGCAATTACCGAAACGCTGCGGTGGATCAATTCATGAACAAGACACCGACTTGGAATATGCTGCGATTTATCAACAATCAGATTCATGCCTTGGCGCCGGTCTATCTCACGCTTAAGAGCGTCAATGTCTTTCACAACGAGGATGTTCCGGACGGCTGTCTTGGCATGGAGTCCAGCAGGCATCTTGCCGAGATCGGTGGCGGCAGTTTTCTCATTGGGGAATTTGAGGACTCAAACGGCGTTCCCTATGTGCTGATCGTCAACAAGAACATCCACATCTCTTCGGCGTTCCATGTGAAGTTCAAGGAACCCGGCACGGTGATGATGACCAGCCCATACACAGGTCAGACCTACGGATTTGGTGGTGAGAACGGCTGGCTGTCACCCGGAACCGGCATCTTGCTCAGTCTAGGGAAATAGGCGAATGCCTCTCAGCACCGAGTGCTGTCTGTAACTTGGCTGTGCTTCCCGTATCCCTGCCAGTCGCCTGAACGAGATTCTGCTGGGTGGGCTGGCAGCGTCTTTTTCAGTTTTCCAGTTGACATAAGGTAACACCCTTCTTATTGTACAATTCGTACAATTGGATCAATTGAAAGAGGTGATGGCAATGACAACACTGAAGGCGTCTCAGGCGCGAATTCCGACGGAAGTCTTCAACCGTGTTGTTTACAAGGGTGAGGCGATTCGCGTTGAACACCGAAGCGCCGGAGCCTTGTTCCTGATCTCCGAAGACGAGTACAAGGCGTTTCGTGATTGGGAAGACATGATGGATCTGAAGGCTTTCCGAAAAGCAAAGAAGGAATTCCTCGAAAGCGGCGAGAAGGCAATACCGTGGAGTCAGGCAAAGAAAGAGCTCGGTCTTGAATGACACGCTATAGTATTTCTATTACAGCCTCCGCACAAAGATCTATTGCCCGTCTCGAGAAGCCAATCCAACGCCGAATACAACAGGCAATAGATAGACTGGAAGAGACTCCTCGTCCCTTTGGTGCAGAGAAGATGCAGGGAGAGCCAAACGGCTACCGCCTTCGCGTCGGTGATTACCGCATTCTGTATGAGATTGGGGATCGGGAGCTCTTGGTGCTTGTTGTCAAGGTTGGACATCGAAGGGAAGTATATCGTTGATCAGTCCCTGTCTTTCAGAAGCAGCAGCCACCTCTTGCTCAGTCTAGGGAAATGGGCGAATCCGAGATTCCCGATGGTCAACGTTCACAGTGTGTTGCGGGGGACACTTTCGTCTTTCTTGTCTCCTAGTGATACTCAGTCCAAGGAAACGCATCATCCGCCGAGTAGGCATCCAAGGGGGGGGGCATTGCCCACACGCCCGCGGGTGCTGTCCTGCTCGAAAGTGTGCCGGGGTTGACACAATTTCACGAGTCTGTTACAAAAGAAATGCATCATGGGATGCCCAGTTCGGTTGAGTCCGATTTGGCTCTCTAGTGCTTTTGAGGAGTCAGGGTCTGGCGTTAGCTCATGAAGATTGAGATTTCATAGACAGTATATGAAGACAAGGCCACCCAGGAGTCCTCAGAAACTGCATAAGAACCGCAGGGTGAGCGTGTTTTCGCTCAGTCTTTGAGCCTGAAAGGCAAATTCCTTCCGGCTCAGTGGAAAGCGTCATCGGAATTCTGTTGAGATGGCACTACATATCCAGGACTTCCGTAGTGAAGTGCCTGAAAAGGAGGATTTTATCGTGGCAGGTATCGCTGGAATAGCTGAATCCGGAAGGCGACGCGAAGTTGGGCAGATGGTTGAAAGACTGAGTCACAGGGGCGGGGCACTCAGAAGCACACTGGATGAGCATAGTGTTACCATGCATGCTACCTGGAATGAGTGGGAGATATGCCCAATTGCCTCATCTATCTGCACGAAAGAGTCCTGCAACGGTGCATTCGAGGCTTCGGCTATGACGGAGACGCTCTCCAAAGGAACGAGGCCTTTTGCTCTCGCTCGTCCTTGTGAAGAGGGTGTATTTCTTGCGCGTGATCCGCTGGGTGTCAGACCTCTTTACTACGGTGAGGCGGATGGGGTTCTTGCTTTTGCCTCGGAGGTGAAAGCGCTGCTAACTGTTACGGACGATGTGAACGAGTTTCCTCCAGGCGCTTGGTATACTCCGCAGGATGGTATTCAGGAGTTTGCCCGCCTTCGCGTCGGCAGTCTGCACTTCGGTAACGTCGCCACCATTGCGTCTGAGTTGCGTGATATACTGCAGGATGCTGTCGTTCGGCGCATTCATTCTGATGAGTTGGGTTCATGGCTTTCTGGCGGTCTGGATTCATCAGTGATTGCAGCGCTGGCGAGACCCCACGTGAAGACGTTGCATACATTTGTAAGCGGAGTGCAAGGTGCGCCAGATATCGAATTCAGCTGCCAGATGGCGGAGTACTTGAGAACGAGACATCATGTGCTGACCGTCAGGCTGGATGATCTACTTTCAGCACTACCGGACGTTATCTACTATCTTGAATCTTTTGATGCGCTCTTGGTGCGCTCTTCGGTGACCAACTATCTGACGGCGAAAATCGTTTCGGATCACGTGGGATCAGTATTCTCGGGGGAGTGCGGTGATGAACTGTATGCAGGTTACGATTACATCAAGGGACTTCCAACAGAGAAGATATCTGAGGAACTCGACGACATCATCAAGCGCTTGCACAATACAGCACTTCAAAGAGTAGATCGTTGTGCTCATGCTCACGGTGTAGTTCCGCTGATTCCTTTTGCGGATATGAACGTAGTGAGACATGCACTTCGCATTCCCAGCAAGTACAAGATACATTGGGACGGAGGGAAACCAATCGAGAAGTGGATTCTGCGCAAAGCCTTTGAGGGCTTGATGCCGGACAATGTTCTCTGGCGTCCCAAAGCGAAGTTCTGGCAGGGAACTGGTGTCGAGGATCTGCTTTCCCGGTACGCCAGTTCAACTGTGAGCGATTCCGACTTCGCGCGGGAACGAATCCTCCCTAATGGTTGGGTGCTCGACAGCAAGGAAGAGCTGATGTATTACCGGGTTTTCAAGGAGCATTTTGGCACTCTCAATCAGCTGGATTGGATGGGTCGAACAAAGAGAATACCTGTTGTATAATCCCGGCGATGGCGAGACTCGCAGTTCGCATGCTGCGATTCATCAACAATCAGACTCATGCCTTGGCGTGGATAGCAGCAAGCACCTTGCCGAGATCGGTGGCGGCAGTTTTCTCATTGGGGAATTTGAGGACTCAAACGGCGTTCCCTATGTGCTGATCGTCAACAAGAACATCCACATCTCATCGGCGTTCCATGTGAAGTTCAAGGAACCCGGCACGGTGATGATGACCAGCCCATACACAGATCAGACCTACGGATTTGGTGGTGAGAACGGCTGGCTGTCACGCGGAAGTGGAATCCTGCTCAGTCTAGGGAAATAGGCGAATGCCTCTCAGCATTATCAAGGCCAACAGCAGAAAGATGCCGGCAACAATCGCCACAAGGTAGACGACTTTCTGACTTCGGAGCTGATGGGGTGGTCGCACAAAGATGCATTCATCGCTTTCTGATTGAAGTACGCTCAGAGCTTTACTTTGGTCTCCTGCCATAAAAGCCCCGAGTGCCTTGGCAATTGCCAAGCGCACAGATTTCTCGATTTCCTCCACGGCAGGGCACTGATTCTTAGTAACGGCGGCAATTTGACGTGCATCGCGTCGGGACAAGTGAACCCTGCATTCTCCATTGCGGCTGACGGAAATCGTTGAAGAACCGTTCCAGCGGGCGATGGGCATCAAGAAAGCCCTCAAAAAGTCGGACGCAACAGCAGGACAATAAAGACGGCATCCGCTCTCATCCACTGAGCAGTCCAAGATAAGAAAGTGTTTTCCGAGGAATCTCGCAAACACCCAAAGATCGGCGCCTGACAGACTCACAGCCATTCTGCTGGTTCGGGTTGTTCCCAAGCCGTGTCGAGATGCTCTCAGGAAAAGATTGTAGTCCATCCTTTGTGGCATTTCCTTGCGAACGAACCAGAGAGCTATGTTCAACACAAGCATCACAGCGACAAAGGTTAAGAAGGGGAAACTGAAGACACCCATCAGCAGAAAGGTGACAAGCATGGACGTGCACCCAAGCCCCTGAACCACTGTGTAACGGCTTTGATTCACCCTCAACAGCAGAAGAAACTGTATCACAGCGGGAATCATGTAGACTGCCAAGATGAGGGAATACGTTCGGAAGCCGATGCGCAGACACAACGGACTTGCCAGGATAAGGATCGGAATCAAGACCACCAGGAGCAGAGTGAAGTTCTTCCAGAGCACTCTTCGGCGAAAATCATTTTCATCTCGAAAGTTGTGCGCCAAACCTCGATTCGCATAGCTCAGAAGAAACAGAAAAGGCATCTTGGAAACCAATGCCAGGAGAATTGGAACAAGCCCTGGCGCAAAAGAACTCACAGCACCTCCCACTCCTCCCCATCCAAGCGGAGCCGCGGGGATCGCGGCCAGAACGCGAGAGCGGAGATCATCCCTCGGTGCGAGATCTCGAAGCGAGCGTTCCAGGTGTTCATCCATTCTTTCGCGCATCTTGCTTCGCGCTCGATACAGCCGTGTTTTGAAGGCGTTTTCTGTCAGACCAAGAATTTCGGAAGATTCCCTAATGCTCTTTCCCTCCAGGTAGAACAGGACAAGTGCTTCCCGATGCTCTGGCGCCAGTTGCCTGAGAGTTCCGCTGATGGTTTCCACCAGAGATGGATCATTTTCCGCGTCGGGTGACTCATCAGCAACCGTGCTCTGAATCTGCCAGCGCTCTTCGGTCGCCAATTCCCGTCGCCGTCTGCGACCAAAGGTGATTGCAGCGTTTCGAGCGATTCGAGCGATCCAAGGACCGAATTTTCCCGGATCCCGAAGAGAACCAAGGAGTTGAAAGCCTTTGAGAAATGTTTCCTGTGCGACGTCCTCGCACGCGTCTGCATCACCCAAATAGCTCCAGGCGATGCCATAGACCATCCGTGTGTAGCGGTCTATGAGTTCTCCGAAACGTTCGGTCTGCCCCTTCTTGATGGATTCGATGATGAGTGCGTTTTCCGTCATCTCGCCAAGATTTCCTTTCTTTGCATTGTCTGCCTAAGAGACGCCAAACGCAAGAAAAGGTTACAGGTTCCGTACCGGAAATTTTGGTGCAGGAATCTCTTGACTTTTCGTGAATTCTGTCACACTGTACTCGGAACTCAAACGGAGTAACTTTTGTTTTCATTGTGATCACACAACATGGAGAGGGCTTAGAATTATGTCCGGAAAAAAGATTCTGTTGACAGAGGCCGAAGTACCGCAGAAGTGGTACAATGTTCAAGCGGATATGCCGAAGCCGCTTGACCCACCATTGAATCCTGCGACCAAGCAGCCGATCGGGCCAGAGGCGTTGGCGCCAATCTTCCCAATGGCTCTCATTGAGCAGGAAGTCAGCACGGAGCGCTGGATCGCCATCCCGGAAGAGGTGATGGATATTCTGATGATCTGGCGACCGACTCCCTTGGTTCGCGCCGAGCGCTTGGAGAAGGCGTTGGGAACGCCCGCGCGCATCTACTACAAAAACGAGTCGGTGAGTCCTCCGGGCAGTCACAAGCCCAACACCGCCGTTGCCCAGGCGTACTACAACAAAAAGCAGGGACTCAAGCGCTTGACGACAGAGACGGGAGCCGGTCAGTGGGGCAGTGCCTTGTCCTTTGCCTGCCAGATGCTTGGCCTCGAATGCACCGTCTACATGGTGAAGGTCAGTTACCAGCAGAAGCCCTATCGCCGCTCGATGATGCACACCTACGGCGCGGAAGTCTTTCCCAGCCCGACCGATCGCACGAACGCGGGTCGAGGCATCCTTGCCAAAGATCCCGAGTGTCTCGGCAGCCTTGGAATCGCGATCAGTGAGGCAGTCGAAGAAGCGGCGACTCGTGCGGATACCAACTACTCTTTGGGCAGCGTTCTGAACCATGTGCTCTTGCATCAGACGATCGTCGGGCTTGAGACCAAGAAACAGCTCGAGAAAGCGAACGACAAGGCTGATATCGTGATTGGTTGTGTTGGTGGCGGAAGCAATTTCGCTGGAATGGCTTTCCCGTTCTTCCCCGACAAACTTGCAGGCAAAGACATTCGCTTCATTGGAGTTGAACCGTGTGCGTGTCCGACTCTGACGCGAGGGGTCTATGCTTACGACTTTGGCGATACGGCCCAGATGACTCCACTTCTGAAGATGCACACTCTGGGTCATGATTTCATCCCGCCCGGAATCCATGCGGGTGGTCTGAGATATCACGGTGGTGCTCCACTTCTGTGTGCTTTGATCAACCAAGGCTTCATTGAGGCGCAGGCAGTTCACCAGACAGCGGCTTTCAAGTCAGCGCTTCAGTTTGCCCGAACTGAGGGCATTATTCCTGCTCCGGAAACGTCGCACGCCATCTGCGTCGGCATTCAGGAAGCGCTGAAGTGCAAAGAGACGGGTGAGGCAAAGTCCATTGTCATCATGTTCAGTGGACATGGATATTTCGATATGGGTTCCTATGATGCCTATTTGGCCGGCAAGTTGCAGGACTACGAGTATCCGGCCGAACTCATTGCCGAATCCCTGAAGAAATTGCCTCAGGTTTAGAGGGCGTTATTTTTTTCACACAATGCTCATTTTGTTCTTGCATTGTGGCAACTAGGGGTTGTATAGTTCGGCTTAATTCATCCTAAATAGGTGAGGGGGTGAGTTGTACAGGTTCGTTTGGTCTGAACAGGAAGATTCCTGTAGATTTCTTTTGTTTTCTTTATCTGGCCTGTTTTAGGCAGGAGTTTTATAGATTCTGTTTCTGAACAGAGAAAATGCAAGGAGGAGTGGAAAAGATGCGTTGGACTTGGGTTGCGGTAGTGCTTTTGGGTTTGGTGGTTATGGGCTGGAGCGCTGCAGCGCAATCTTCCGACCTGGAAGCTCAGGTCAAGAAGATGCAGGAGCAGATTGAGAAGCAGCAGGCTCAGTTGCAGGCGCTTCAAGAAGCGTTGGAGTCAGAGTCAAAAGAGCGGAAGTCTTCCCTTTCCGAGATCAAGAGTCTGCAGCTGCAAACAGACCGGATTAAGATCGGTGGAGACATTCGGCTGCGCGGTGTTTCCTTCCATGATGTTTGGGATATGGGAACAGCACCAGCTGGACTGCCAGAATGGAATGACTCTTGGGATTTCTATCGTTTCCGTAACAGACTTTGGTTTGATGTGAATCTGGGTGAAGCCGACATCGCTGAAGAAATCAGAGGCTACATCCGCCTGGTGAATGAGTACCGATGGGGTGACACTCCCGATTCGATTTACACCACCGATGGCGAGACCAACACGACAAAGCAGATTGAAATTGACAATGCCTACATTGAGTTGAAGTACATTGCCAATACGTGTGTGTCGTTGAAACTGGGACGTCAGGATTTGATCTACGGAGAAGGCTTCCTGATTCTCGATGGAACACCGTGGGATGGTTCCAGAACGATTGGCTTTGATGCGATTAAGGCTACTCTGGACTTTGATCACACCATTGTGGATGTGTTCATGGCGAAAGTTTTCGAGAACGATCGCGGTCAGGGTGACGACGAAAACCTGCTAGGCGTCTATGCGACCAACAAGGAACTGCTCAATGGGCACACAATTGAAGCCTATGTTCTTCATCAGGACAACAACGAGCAGTACTACACAGGACATCCGACTGCTGGCAGGGGCAAGTTGATTCCCTCTTTCAACGTAACCACCGTCGGCACACGTCTGTCCGGCAAACTGACAGATAACCTTAAGTACGCGGGCGAAATCGCTGGCCAGTGGGGCAACAACAACAGCGCTTATGATTCCAGATTCGGAGGAATCTCCGTTGATGCATCCAGTGACAATGCGATTGGCGGCTACCTGAATGGTACTTACTGCATGAATGACCTTTCCCTGAAGCCCGAGTTGACAGCCGGATTTACCTATCTGGGTGAAGGCTGGAAGTCCATGTACGGCAACTGGCCGAAATACAGCGAGCTGTTGATCTACACGTTCTACGATGGATTCGATTATTTCAAACCCACCAATACAGATCCAACTGTAGGAACCTGGACGAACATGATGTTCCCCTCGGTCGCAATGACAGTGAAGCCCACAGAGAAAATGACCGCCTCGTTGGGATATCGCTACCTGATTGCTGTTGATGAGAGATCCAACAGCGAGCTCATGTTTGACAGCGGTGGCAACGTCGTTGACGGAGACAACATTGGAAGTCTTGTGCAGGCAATGGTGAAATACCAGTTCACAAAGAACCTTTCCAGCCATGCCTTGATTGAGTACTTCAGCCCTGGAGACTACTATCCGGACTACTTCAACGATGCATACTTTGCACGTTGGGAACTGATGCTGTCGTTCTAAGATTCGCAACTCAGGTCAACATAAGACCGAATCTTACGGAGGAGATCCTTGATGGGTCTCCTCCGTTGTTTTTGCGTTTCGGTTCTCGGGCTCTGTTGTTGAACTGTATTTGAGAAGCTTTACTTTCTGTTTCGATCCAATTATTCTTCTTCCTGTATATGAAAGAGAGAAAGAAGAGAGTCGCAAAGAAACCGAAGCGTTTCCTGCCGTGGGTGTTGTGTTTGGGAATCGTGTTCCTTGTTTCTGTCGCATTTGGCATCAAGGCCTATCAGGCTCTTGGTGTGGAACAACTGGACAGGGCCTCATTTGAACCAGCGGTCTTCTCGCTGTCCTTGTCGTGCGCTGAGGTGCTTTGGCAGGGATGCGCTCCACTGCTGCGGCATCGCAATGCAGTGGAGTTGAAAGTAGAACACAGAATCTCCTTCTCGACGGCAACACAGAACCTCTTTCGGCAATGTGGTTTTGCCCAGCCTGATCTTTACTATGACTGGGAAACGGACAAAGGGTTTCTGTCCGGAGCATCATCTCCGAAAGCGCGATGGAATCCTGCTGACGACCACGGTGTCGCCACAGTTACGGTGCGTGGCAGGCTTGTGCTCACCCCGCCACCTGAGAAGGGATGGCTCTGGTCGAAGAAACGGGAGCCTCTGGAGTACTATGCTTCAACACGGCAGTCCTTTGTGATCCCGTCTACCTATGAACAGGCCAGCGCTGATCCTGAGAATCGTCTGGTCATTGGCACGTACCCAGTGGCTTTATCCGCTGCAGCGGAGCGCTATCCAAAGATTCATCCCGACCGATATCGGGTGCCCGACTTCTTCTACAAGGTCACAGCAGAGACCGCCCAAACTCCGATCTCACCGCATTTCAGAATCGGGGACTTCGACATGTGCTACCCCTACCTCGACTATGAGTATCCCCAATATATTGCGGTCACTGTTCCCTTGGTTCAGAAGCTTGAATTGCTTCTGGAGCGGATGAACCAAGACAACCACAGCCTCTCCTCTTTCACTCTCATCAGCGGATTCCGACCGCCTGAGTACAACCGCGGCTCCATTCAGAAAGGAGCCGATCTCAAGAAACCTTTCAGTCGTCATCAATACGGTGATGCGGTGGACATGATCATTGACGTCAACCCCAGAGATGATGTCATGGACGATCTCAATGGAGATGGTGTAATTGACATTCGGGATGCAGAAGTTGTGCTCAAGTATGTTGATGAGCTGGATGCCAGATTCCTGAAGGAAGGCAGTCCCATGATGGGCGGTGCGGGAGTCTATTCCCGACACGATATTCCCGAGCGCCCCAAACAGAGTCCGTACATCCATATTGATACGAGAGATTTCACGAACAGTTACGGATTGCCCGTCCGCTGGAGAGAGTCTGAATAGGATGGACGTCGAGAACCTTGAGAAACCACTCATCCCGAGCAGGCCTGCGCCTGAGGGCACGTGGGCTATGCTCACTCTTACAAACGCTTGCTCATTGGAGGGAACAGACTTCTTTAGAGTCTGGTTTCCCAGGAGCATGAAGGAATCACCCCACTTTGGACTCATGGAATGAAATATGGAGCAAGCTCACGGACGCGGGCTGGCAGCTTGCGAGAAGTGAGATTCTGCGCGAAACCGGACTGTCTTGGCTCGTGGACGCTCTGCACTGCGATCTGAAGGCCTACTACGTCGTTGAGGCAGAAACGCTTGAGACAGCCATGGAGAAGCTTGACGCAGCGATTCATACGGGAAAGGGGATGTCATCAGACTGCCTTGGGATGTGCACGCGACGCATCCCAAGTGAGTGTCCCCTGTCTCTGGACGGCTATTGCGTGGCACGCTCGGATGAAGGGTGGGAATGGGTGAATCACCGCCCCGTCAGTTGCAGATACCGTGTTCCGAAACTTCCGCTCAAGCCTGGCTCTTCACCAGAAACCAATGAGACCTGAGGCTTCTTGCCTTCCTCCGATGCTCTTGATATAGTTGCTGAAAGAGATGGGGATTCATAGAGATCAGCAATCTGACAAGGGGTGTCTCGGGAAGGATTTGATGGAATCAGATCAGTTGGCTCCCATTTTGCTTGTGGACGACGATCCACAGGCGCTCGGCACAGGCAGAAGCATCCTCTTCTGTGGGGGTTTTCACAGTCTTATCTGTTGCAAGGATGCCCGCGAAGTACCCCTTGTTCTGAGCCAATGCCCAGTCAGAACAGTACTTTTGGATCTCAGTATGCCCTACGTATCGGGTCAGGAAATCCTGGATCTTCTTTCCAGAGAGTACCCCGATATCCCCGTGATCATCGTGACTGCCGCCAACGATGTGAGTACGGCAGTTGAATGTATGCGACAGGGGGCTTTTGATTATCTGGTCAAGCCGGTGGAAGCCAGCCGCATGATTGCATCAGTCAGGCGCGCGTTGGAGTTGAATGAGCTGAGACGCGAAAACGAGGCTCTTCGTGCAACACTTCTGACCGATCATCTCAGGAATCCCGAAGTCTTTGAAGAGATAACAACCGATCACCCGACGATGCGCTCCATCATGCAATACGCCGAAGCCATCGCGAAGACTGGCAAGCCGGTTCTAATCACTGGAGAAACTGGGGTTGGAAAGGATCTCTTTGCCAAAGCGATCCATCGTGCCAGTGGATGTAGCGGGGAGTTTGTTCCCGTTAATATCGGTGGTCTGGATGACTTTGCTTTCTCGGACACACTATTCGGACACCTCAAAGGGGCTTACACTGGAGCGGAAACCGCTCGAAGGGGACTCATTGAGCAGGCGTCCGACGGAACCCTCTTCCTCGATGAAATCGGTGAACTCTCCCAGGCATCGCAGATCAAAATCCTCAGGCTCCTCAACCAACAGGAGTATCGTCAGCTGGGCTCCGATGTTCCCAAGACCAGCAATGCTCGGATCATCGTTGCCACCAATCAGGATTTGTCTCGGTCATTGGAGAGAGAAACGTTCCGAAAGGACTTGTACTACCGACTGCAGACGCACCACATTCACATTCCGCCTTTGCGTGAGAGGATGAGCGATCTGCCACTGCTTCTGGAGCGTTTCTTCAGTTCAGCCACCTCTGAGTTGGGGAAGAAAATACCACCCTATCCTGCCGAACTGCTTGCCGTTCTTTCAGCATACTCATTTCCAGGAAACGTTCGTGAACTGGAGTCCATGGTTTTCGACTGCGTTGCGCAGCACCGAACGGGAAGACTTTCACTCAAACTCTTCAGGGACAAGACCACGCACATTCCGGCAGTTCAAGGCATGGGACGTGCTCGAACCATCACCGCAGACTCGTCCTTTCTTTCATCTCTTGACAAACTGCCCACACTGAAAGAGGCGGCAGAGTTGCTGGTAGAAGAAGCACTTCAGCGGGCAAAAGGAAATCAGACGGTGGCCTCGAAGATACTTGGGATCACTCAGTCCGGCTTGAGCAAGCGTCTCAAGCGCTCTCATTCGCTCCAAGATTAGAATGCCATGACAAATGGCATAGCGCTCGATCTTGTCATTGAATATATAAGCTATTCTATTTTAAGTAATTATCTCTTCTATAACTATCCTTGCATGCCAAAATTCATAGTAAGCCATCATTTGTTCTGTAAGCGTTCCCCGAGGTAATGTTTCTATTATCAATGCATTGGGATAACTGTCTCCCGATGGCACATAAGTTGCTGATGCATTTGGAGAAACGAGGTACGGGACAACCGGGTTGGGGGAAAAAGCAATCCAAGAACAGGCATTCTGAGAGATGTTGCATCTCTCAGAGTGTCTGTTTCTTGCTTAGTGCCCTTCTTCGGGTATTCTTCCCTTGGCCAGATGTCTGTAAGCCGCCAGGATCTCACGAAATGCCTCGGCGTAGTAACCGTTGTACTGTTTCCCTTCGCGAAGCGTCCGGTAGAACGCCCCATCACCCCCGTCGTGTTGTGCACTGCGGGAATTCTCATTCAGAATGAAGAGGTCAGAACTGAAACCGGCAAGTGAGGAAGGCCTTGCAAGACTGAGTATCTCCTTGACTGCCATCAGATTCCGACCAGCGGGTAGTGGCATATTCTTGTCAGCATCATCATAGCCAGGAAACTCGCCCCTCTGAGTGACACTGTAGTCCCAAGCCACCACGATCAAGTCCCAGGCAATTGGTGTGGTCGTGTTGTTGCGTTCGAGAATCCACTTTCGAAGTGACTCGGCGCCAAATCCAGGCTGGAGCCAGTCTTGCTCATTGCGTATTCCATGACAGAATCCGCTCCATGTGTCTTCCACGGCGCTCTTGAAGGGTGGAGTAAGTTCTTCGCCCGGTTGAAGACCGACTCGGATGAGACCATCCGGGTAGTAACGAGTCAGGACAGTCAGATCGCCCGGCTGAATGCGGTTGGGGTAAACGTCGTAGACGGCACAGTGCTTCGGGTTGATCTTGCCGCGAAAGAATTTGCACAAATTGCTCAGTTCCTCTTCTGTGAAGACTGGAGTCTGATTCTTGTCGTACATACTCAGAAGCAGAGTCGGCACAATTTCCACAGAATCCGTACATGCTCTCTGCCACCAGGAAAAGACCTGGTACGCCATATCAATAGAGATTTCCTTGTTGTAGATCAGATACAGGCGGGTGGCATGATAGTCCCTGGTCAGAAGTTGAGCAGCATTGCTGACGTGCACCTGACTGGGGGGCTCTGACTCCGGCAGGCGATTGTCCCAATAGTTTTTGTGCGGCGAATCCCCCAAGGATGCATGAAGCCAATAGGATCTTTCCAGCTTCATTAGAACAACATGCATACTCTCTGCGGTGGTTCCGGAGAGCGGAACTGCCTCGGAGGCAAGCATTGGAAGGCCAAGAATGCAAAGAAGAAGAACGAAGACGTTCTTTTCCTTCACAATTTACAGTACCATTCCTTTATCTTCAGTGCCATCAGATTGCGACGCTGCTCCAGAAAATCATCGTATTCTGGCACCTCTCCCAGCAATAGAGATTCTGGGAGGCAATGCATTCGTAGGTTGTCACGCAAGTCACCCTGATTATCAATACCTCCATACTTCTTTGCTCCACCGTTGCATTGGGCAGCAATCTCACTAAAATAAACGTTTGGCGGCTTGTCACCAATGGCGATGTTGATCTCACTCTGAGCTAAAACGAAATTCGCGATCTGGTTATAGCGTCCTCGTGACAGCCCCTTCGACTTTAGGTAGTTCTTGGGGTATACGTGATGCATATCACTTCGGTTCAGGAGTAGGTCCAGTACTGTGATATCACGGGATAAAAAGCCCTTGTCTCCAAGTTTCGCTTGGGCGGCTTGATAGCAGAGAAAATAGGGGCTTTGAGCTGAGGATGTGTCCATCAATTGTGGTAGCATCCCCGTCCAGAAGGAGTCGGGCAGCTCATTCTCGATAACCGACTCAGTGTAATTCATAAGACCGCGTATCTCGATCTGACGAATGTCAAAGTCAAAACTGGTCTCGGGACTGCCAGTGTATCTTCCACGAAGAACAGACATAGCGTACCAACGCCGAACCAATCGTTCCAGATCCGCTGGGGGAACCCCTTCCGCTCTTCCGCGGAGGTAGAGAATGTATGCAAAGTTGACTGCATTACGGCCCCCAATAAGAGCACTGGACACAAAACCCGCTGAGCGAAGAATCATCGTGATTCGTTCGAAGTGTGTCCTATTCATAAACGCGGATATACCCTTCTTTAGACGACCAAAAGACTCCTCCGCTATTGCTTCTTCGAACTGCTTGGTCTCGAAGTTGCGTCCTGAGAGCAAAGCTACCAAGTCCTGTAACCTTCCGCGTCCAAATTCAGAGGTAAACGCGACACGCAACATATCGGTGTAAGTTGGGTCGTAGATGTCATCATTGGTGTCCTTGAGCCAGCGCATCTGAGGCAGAAACTCAGATGTCGTGAAAGCCTTGTCATTCTTTTCAATAGTGGAAAGGAAGTCAGGAGCCACGGCAAGGTGACAGAAGTAGTCAATCGCCTTGCGAAGCAAGTTGCCACCGTATGTCTCATTGACTGCGATCTTTGACATTGCAAAGTCCGCTTGGGATAGTTCTGTACCTGCAGAGTTCACGCGTATGAAGATCTCAGTGACCGTTTCGATGTCGAGATCGTCTGCCAGTTCTATCACACCGACATGATTATTGATTATCTTCCGGAGTCTCTCCAGCACTCGAGATATGTGCCTTCGGTCAGCATTGGGGTTCCTATCGGCGTAATCGTCAGTCAGTTCAGTCACACTCGCGTCGGGTGAGAAGACTTCAGACACGTCCTCGATCCACGCAACGTCTTTTCGAATGGCAGGGTTTGCTACTTCGAAGCGCTCTTCCTGCGGATGAAAGGCGATACGTATGCGAACGGTCTCATAGTCCTTAGTCAGCACTTCTCGGCCAAGCAGCGATGCCATGAGTGCGGTGACACGCTGCTGCCCGTCAATCAGAATGCGCTTGCCAGAAGAGCATGTTCCATCCTTGAGTCTTACAGTGGGATTCCTCCAAGCTATAAGATAGCCCACGGGATAGCCCTGATAGAGGGAGTCGAGTAAGTTGCGAACCTTTGTCGCATCCCAGACAAAAGGTCTCTGGATCTCCGGAATTGCGATCTCGCCAGACTTGACCCAGGTGAGAAGGGTCTCTATGGGATGAGGAGTAACTGAATACCGTTGAGTTGCCATGCCTTTCCCCTCTTGAATCAGTCGGTAGTTAGCACCTACGCTTCTTCGATGAGTGTTTTAGGAATTTAGCAGAGAGTGGAGGAGACCGCAAGTCAGGAGAGGACTATGTCCTCGTTTGGGTGGAGACCCTTAGTGAAACAAGTTTTCGAAGAGTATTGACGACAATGGTACAGGCACTCTGAAGGAGTGAGTGATGAACTTATTCGACAATTACGAGACGGATAAGCATCACTGGTTGGGGTGTTACCAGAGACTGACCTCGACCGAGTTATCCGTCACTTTTCGGAGGATGACTTCGCTGTCGCCGAAGCGGTAGCGGATCTCATCAGGATGACCTATGTGCATATAGATGTGAAGAAGCAAGTCCCGATGTCCAAAGTCATCGGTGATGATGATCTTCCCTTTGCCTTCATCCATCACGAAGAAGCCTTCGCTGTATTGAGAAAAACCAAGTTTCCTGGCAAGAGGACCCCAGAACACGAGGATCGCGCCTTCTGATGCTCGGCGTCGAAGGGCATCAAGTGTGCCGGCGCTGATTTCGACTCCCGTAACGAAAATGAGCGGGATATCCTTCAAACGCTCATACTCGACCAGATGGTCGAAAACGACCACGCCGTTCAATGGGACGAAGAACCGATGAGCATCTGCATGTACGGGACGTGAGTACAGTGACTGGGCTACATTCTTGACGACTGGGCGCTGGTATCCACCGGGGGCAACAGTCGCCTTGAAATAGGACAGACCATCGCGACCTGTCTTGCCATGCGTCAGGACATTCCAGATCTGAAACCATGCCTCTGTTTCGGGTGTGCTCTTGAGGTGTGGAGAACCATAGAGAGTGTCTCCCCATTTCTCAGGCAATGCTGCGAATCGTTGCCCGAAACACGAATCCGGAAATCGGACGATGGCAATTTCCGGCTTTACGTCTCGAAATGACCAGGATCGCGGATGGCTGGGAACGTATTCACGGCAGAACCATCGGAGTGCCTCTCCATGCTCAGTCAGCTGATAGGACTCAGAAGTGATTTGATTCATCAGGGCAAACGGGGGGCCAATCCGATCGGCGGGGCGGAGATTGTATCCGCATCCTTCAACGTAAAGACGATCCACACCAAGCCAGTAGGCGAGAAGGAGATTGCTTTTGAACTCGTCCGCCGGATGTCCCGGGATCATGTCCCAGAACCACAAGTCGCAATTCGCCCAGAACTCCGTTCCGTACTGTAAGGCGGCACCCATACCTATGGCGAGGCTGACCGATGAATACAGTTCCTTGCAAATCTTTGGACAAGGAGTGAAACCCGCCCGGGCGGCAACGTGCAAGAGAACAGGCCAGATATGAGTCGCAATCGCTGGAGCACTGTTTGAGGCATGGACTGCCTTGAGGTTCCGATATCCTTCGAGTGTGCCTTCGTACGCTTCTGAAAGCGTGGTGAAGTGGCTGGTGTCTGCCAGAGGTGTTGGAGCATGGTTATAGATGAGGCGACAGTGCTCCAATTCATCAAAGATGACACCTTTGAATCGAGTGACGCCTTCATCAACCTTGCCACGTTGCACCGCTTCTTTGACACAGGATTCAGGAGGATCCGTCGAATAACAGGCAATGGCAAAGTCAACGTCCAGCCGTTGGACTAAATCCAACATCTCTTTGTTGATCCGAACGGCAGTTTCGTCAGGAGTCCACAAGTCAGGTTTGACGTAGTAGTTCATAAAAGTGATGCCCATGTCGTGAAGAGCACTTTCGACCGCTGGAGCTATGGGAATCTGCGGTGGCAGCTCAATGCCCACAGTGAACTCAGGCGCAGGATGCTGCTGTGCGAAAGCATGGGACTCGACAAGGAAGAAAAGTACAGCAATCACGATCATCACAGATCGAGAACGAAAGCCATTCGGACGTGCTGTCGTATTCATGGTTGTGCCTCATTCTGTAGACTTTCGTCTGTGCAACTGTAACTCACAGGCCTCTGCCACTTCTTCCGGAGTAATCTCCAGCATGCACCGGAAATCCGTTGGACATTCACGTTTCAGACAAGGGCTGCACGGAACTGGATGTCGAATCAGAAGGTGCCCGTCGCCATAGGGTGACGTGGTCACAGGATTGGTCGAGCCAAACACTGCGACGACGGGAACTCGAAGCGCGGCGGCAATATGCATTGCTCCGGAATCATTTGTCAGGAAAATGCAACATCGCTCAAGCAATGAGATCAGCTCCCGAAGCGTTGTCTTCCCTGCGAAATTGACGCATACGACCCCGGAAAGAGAGGCGACCTTCTCGGCGATGGAGCGCTCTGAGGGGCTCCCAAACAGGAGAAAGCGCCGATTCCCATCTCCTGCGAGCCTCTTAATGACGGAAGCGAACCGCTCTTCCGGCCATCGTTTAGCGGGACCATAGACGGCTCCAGGACCTACGCCGATAAGGGTCTCATTGGGTGCAATGCCTTCAGACGCCAAGAGGCTCTCAGCGTCTGAGCGCTCCTGTTGGCTGAGATACAACCTCGGATGGCATTCGTCGGGAGTCAACTGTGCTTCAGGAATCAATCCAAGGTAGTAGAATACCTGGTGACAGGAAAGCAGTTCCGGCGTCACACGAACAGGCTGCGTCAGCAGTAGACTTCTGTGCTGAAGTGCGTAGCCGATGCGCTCAGGAATCCGCGCGAGAGACATGGACAGCGCTGAGGAAAAGGAGTTCGGCAGGATGTAAGAGCGTTGGAAATCCTCGCGCTTGAGCCTCCTTCCAAGATGCCAAGGTCCCAAAGGAAAGTTCAAGTCTTGCTTCGCAAGATGAATGATGGAGTGGACGCTGGGATTGTTCTCAAAGACTCCCGCCACCCAAGGCTTTGCAAGAATCGTAATCCGGGCATTGGGAAATGACGTGCGAACAGCCAGGACTGCGGGCGTGTTCATGACTGCGTCACCAACCCAGTTGGTCGCACGGACAACAATGTTCTTCACGTCATTCATCGAGGGAAAAAGTTACAGACTCCCTGCCGGACTGTCAAATCCTGCTCTGTCTTCACGTTTTCACATCTTGACATCGGTTCTGCCGTTATCCTAAACTTCAGTCAGCGTTCATTGAAAACACCTGTTTATATTGCTTCGCTGCAAAGATCGCCGTTGGCAAGAGGAGCGTCCTATGATTACCAAAGCGGTACGTGTCGTTCTGTTGTTGTTTGTGTTGTGTTGTTGTGCCTGGTCGGCTCCGACCGAAGGCGCTTCAGCAAAGATAGAGGGTCTTCTGCGTCTTCAGGCAGGGTTGGTTGTTGCCGATGAGACCATGCCCAAAATCATGCCTG
>JAKQFZ010001238.1 GCA_029558215.1 Candidatus Omnitrophota bacterium | reverse complement strand
AAATGTGTGCCTCTCGACAGACTTCTGATCGAGACTGACTGTCCTTACCTTGCTCCTGTTCCCTATCGCGGAAAGACCTGTGAACCCTCCATGCTTCCCGCCGTTGCTGAGACAGTGTCTGAAATCATGGGGATACCCCTCATTGAAGTTGCAGAAAGAGTCTGCTTGAACGCAAGACGGTTTCTGAATATCACGTAGTTAGGAACGGTGCAACGCAACGACTCGATTTACACTTGTTTTGTCTCGAGACCAAGACTCTTGGCAACAGCGACTTGCCTGTGGTCTGATGAAACAAACAAGTCCGCACGACTCTCAATTGCAGAAGCAATGTGGATAGCATCCAGAGTTCTGACGGATGCTGTCTCGAGAACAGTAATGCACGTTTGAACAACGGTCGAAGTGAGACTGACTATGATGGCATCGTTCGCGTCCTCAAGAAGGCGCGTCCTGCTCTGTGTATATTCGACGCGTGTGAGAGATTTCTCCCGAACTCGCCGACTCAGGGCAGAGACAATCTCTGGCACGCAGATGATACTCAGGCATACTTCCGAAGCACGTACGCAGAGATCCTCTACCTCTTGGCTTCCGGACTCTTCAACCCATCTTTTCGCATAAGCCGAAGAGTCAAAGAAGATCCTCATGCTCTCTCTCCTCAAGAATAGCCTGTGTCAACCCCATTTTCTTGCCTGACAGCCTGGGTCCAGGGCGCTTCCAAGAAGGCTGAAGAGCAGCCACAGGAGAGACCTCAGCAACAGGATGTCCACGCCGTAGTACGACAAGGGTCTCACCCTGTTCGACCTCGGTCAAAAGTCCCGAGGCGTTTTTGCGGAATTCTGTAAAAGTAACAGTCTTCATGCTCAACGCTCCAATCTGTACAGTAATATATACTATTCTGTACAGATTGATACACGTTCTTTCATGAAACAGTAAAGAAACCCGTTTCATCACCCTGCAAACCAGAATGAGTATAGAGACGCATTCCTGAGGATGAATCGGAGCCGGGCAGCACCTGTTGACGGAACATTTCTCAGAAGTACTGCAACATCCAATCCGGGCTGCCGAACGACATAAGATGCGTCACCCTGAGCAACCGGTTTCCCAGTGGGTGTCTCAATGTGAACCTCTATGGATCCGCCATCGGAGATGTCGGCGTTCAGATGGAGATTTTGGGATGGGATTTCCAAGGCATGAGTGACCACTTCGCCTGGCTCTCCGAACGCATCCAGGGAAACAAAGCCGTCGCGTCGAATGCGGGACAGGGCAATGGTGGAATTACACGAAACACCATGCTGTTGATCAATGGCTTTGTAATAGACCAGATGCTCCTTATCCTCGGTAACGAAGGGCACGGGATAGACTCCGCCGAAGTCAAAACTTCCCTGCTTTCCCCGATCCAGAACCGGTTTGCGTCCACACACACGATGCCAGGTCAGACCATGGTCGCGACTGGTAACCAATTGGGCGTTCAGATACCCGTGGCTTCCAGGTTCTTCGCCGCCAATGCTGGTCAAGACCCAGAGGAATCCAATGTACAAACCTTCATAGTACGTGACCTGAATGCCGTAGAAATCACACACGCGGCTGTCGGATGGATCGGGCGTCAAGACGACCTCAGAAGGCGTCCAATGCTCAAAGTCTGCACTCGACATCCTTGCAACAAATCGGATTCTGCGCTGTCGGTACTTTTTGAAGAACCAAACAGGTCTCTGAAAACTGGGTTTCCCCCACATTCTCACAAAAGCAACCCAACGCTCAATCTCAGGATCCCAGACGAGGCAATTCTGCGTGTCGCCGTAGAGTTTGTAGACGGGATTCCCATCATACTCCTTCCATCGAAGGCCGTCCGGTGAGAATGCGACTGAAAAACCTTCCGTGGGAGTGACTCGATCGCGACCTTTGCTAAAGAAAAGTTTGTAGCGCCTTTGAGGATCGGGATCGCGTTCATCTTTAATGATCGCCGGACCTTCCACTTGCCTCAAAGGGGGCTGCGTCAGAGCAAAGCCCAAACTTGTTTTCGGATGACCTGGGAGTGAATAGACATCAAGCAGGGGTTTGGTCCAGTGAATCCCGTCTTGGCTCTCGGCATAGCCGACTGGTCCGAAATTCCCGGACCCATCGGGAGTGTCTTTGGCACTTCCGCGAGCAAGATAGTACATGCGGTAGATCGAACCATCCCGAAAGACCAAGGGATAGTGAATCCCCTGGTCTTCCCAGGGATGCTCCGGAACAACGACGGGATTGTTCTCGTATTTCGTGGGCTGATGAAGAGTCCGCACAACACCACGCAGTTCAGCAACAACAAAGTCATCAAGGAACAACTGTCTCGCATTGCCAATTCTCAGCATATTTTGAAAACCTCATCCTGTATAAGCATCGTTCACCAGAATTGCTTTGACAAAACGCTCGTCAGGGGATTCGATGAAACGAAACGCTTTTGCGGCGTCTTCCATCTTGAACCGGTGGCTGCCGATCCCCTGGGTGCGAACGCTTCCCTTCTCCAGCAGTTGTATGGTTCGCTCGAAATCCTCTCGGACATAGGTGAACGAACCGATTAGTTCCAGTTCGTGTTCAGCTATCCAGGTCAGATACTGCATACACACACCTTGTTCCAAGATGCCAACGGCAAGAATGCGTGACCCTTTTGCAGCAATGTCCAAGGCCGCATCCAGAGCCTTCCCTTTGCCGCCGACACAGTCAACGATCAAGTCAAACTCTTTTCCTTCAGCTCGGCGGTGCTTCAGACACGCGAGTTCACTTTCACGTGCATCAACAACGCCGTCTGCACCAAGGCTCAGTGCCAGTTGCAGGCGGTAACGAGACAAATCAACACAGGTGATCGCTCCCGCCCCGTACGCCTTCAGCATCTGCAGCGTGAACAGTCCTATCGGTCCAGCACCGAACAAGAGTATTGATTCGCCGCCTTTGAGATTGGCGCGACGAGCAGCATGATGCGCCACGGCTGCGGGCTCAATCAAAGCACCATCTTCAAAGGAAACCGAATCAGGAAGCCGCAAGACCTTCTCCGCCGGAACAGCCAGAAAGTCAGCATAAGCGCCATCCGCATGGCATCCCATCACTCGAAGGCTTTCGCACGCATTGTACCGGCCACTCTTGCAGCGATCGCACTCATTGCAGACCAGAAGTGGCTCCACAGTAACACGTTCACCGACAGCAAACTCAGACACTCCATCACCGACGGAGTGCACCAGTCCTGAAAATTCGTGACCCATCACCAGAGGCGGCTTCATCAGTGGATGCTCCCCATAGTAGGCATGAATATCGGAACCACATACCCCGCACGCTTTGACAGCAACAACAATTTCATTTGGCCTGGGAGTCGGATCAGGCAAAGTCTCCAAGACAAACGCTTTCTCACCACTAAGACGGACTGCTCGCATATTCACCGAACCTCCGGATCATATTGTTCGCAGGCACGGGCCTCTTGAGTTTCTCCACTCTGGACAACACGCTGGAAGTATATTCCTTCAACGATGGAAGTCAACGCAAACCCAGCCTTTGAATGACTCAGACTCAAGGTTCTTTGAAGGCTGGTCGAAGAGAGGAATAGGAACCATGAAGATGCTGTCCTTATGACGCCAGAGTTGCGTCGTGTCCTTGAGTTGTTGTATCTTAATGCTATGAGATTGGTTCAGTCGTTGGAGAGTGTCTCATGCTGAAGACAGTGTCCGATAGTCTGGGTCTGTTCAGCTATGTACATTTTGCCACGCTGTGTTTAATCAGCCTCAGAACGGAGTGAGCACAAATGAAGATTAACAAGAACATCTTCACCATGGATTCCCGATGGCGGGATACACAGTGGTACCTTCGCCAGGGGAACTTGTTCCGACACACTCTGAATCGTTTCCGTTGGTATTGGTATCCGAGGCTGCGCTACGTGGCACGGTTTCCCGATCATATTGACATTGAGGCATCATCTCAATGCCAGTTGAAATGCCCAATGTGTTTTCGACATCGCCTGAGTATCTCGGAAGGAAGCATGGATTTTGATCTGTACAGAAAACTGGTGGATGAAGCGGCCTCTTTCAGAATCTACTCCATCAAACTCAGTTGGCGCGGTGAGCCACTGCTCAATCCTCGACTTCCCGAAATGGTTGCCTATGCCAAGGACAAGGGCATTCGAGAGGTGGCATTTCTAACCAATGGAGAGCGCATGACGGCCGATCTTGCCCAGAAGCTCATTGATGCGGGTACAGACTGGATTACGTTTTCTTTCGATGGCCTTGGCAGCAAGTATGAAGAGATTCGTGCGCCTGCAAAATTCGACGAAGCCGTTGAACGAATCCGAACCATGCGACAACTTCGCGACAAATCAAAACGCACCAAGCCTCTGATAAAGGTACAAACGATCTGGTCCGCAATCCAGGACAACCCCGGCAAATACAAGAATCACTGGGAACCCATTGTGGACAAGATTCTGTTCATCCCGGACAAGGATTTCTACAGCCCAGTGAAACATGATCCCGACTATGTGTGTCAGTATCCGTGGCAACGCTTGACGATTACTTGGCGCGGAACGGTGCCCTTGTGCATCGGGGACACAAATGAGAAGTACCTGATCGGCGACGCGACCAAGCAAAGCCTGTATGATATCTGGCATTCTGACGCGATGAAGGAAGTTCGCAGGTTGCACAATGCGCGCAAGCGTTTGGATTTGACACCGTGTATGGAATGTCCTGAGGGGCGTCTGGAAACGGTCACAGAAAACGGTGTCATCCCGAAAGACATGGGAAATCTCAGAAATGTGTGACCTCTGTGCTGGTTCTTGATCTGGCGGGTTTCAAACAGCAGGAGCATTCTTCGGATCCGACAGATCCTCGAATCGAACAGACCAGCGCCTGCAGGCGTGTGGGCTATGCCTACTCTTACAAACGCTTGCTCAATGGAGGAAACAGACTTCTTCAAAGTCTGATTTCCCAGGAGTCTCGACGAGCGTCCTTTGTGAAGCGGGACGTCCTCAAAGGAGCACCACACGATGAGAAAACCCAGCTGGTTCGCTGGCTGGCGTTGGTTTGGAATCCGAGGGAAACTTCTCATCGGAATCGTTTTGCTTCTCTCCATCAGCACTGCAACTCAGGTCTTGATTGTTCTCAGCCTCGTTCAGGCGAGCGACCGCTGGAGTGCCATTGATCTCCAGCTTCACGAAAGACGCGATCTCGCCCGTCAGATTCGGATCGCGTTTAGCGAGGAGTTGTCCTCACTCAGAGCATACTTTGCGTTCGGTGATTTTCGGATGCGAGAGCCCGTGCTGTATTGGAAAACCCAAGTGGAAACACTTTTGGAGGAGGCGCAACGGGCTCCTTTTGCCCAGGAGTTGGATCCGAGTTCTACGGCATCCTCATTCCAACTGCTGAACCAGATGTCTGAAGCACACGCCAAACTCGGGCAATTGTTCATTCAGGAGATGGATTTGCGGCTCCAGGGACTTGACGATCAGTGGCGTAAGATGGCACTTGAGAATAACGTCGAACTGGTCAACCGGTTGTTCACCTGCCTCGACCTTTACGTTCAGCAAAATGATGAAATGCTCCGAAGCGAACGAGAAAGACGTGTTCAGGACAAGGCAGCTGTACTTGGACAGATTTTTGCTTTGGTGGGAGTCTCCTTGGGCATGGCACTGGTCTTCAGTCTGATGGTCACCCGCAAAGTCTCATGGCCGTTGAAGCAACTCTCCCAGGCCACTCGAGATCTCACCCTGGGCAATTTCCGTCTGCTCAGCGGAACCTTCTCAGAAGACGAAGTCGGAGAACTGGCACGCTCCTTCAACGAGATGTCCGTTGCCTTGGAAGAGAGACAGGCATACATCATCCAGCGAAACAGGGAGCTGACCACCCTCAACCGACTGACGGCGCTGCTCGCAACGGCGGCCAATCTGAATGGCTGCGCTGAAGACATAGTGACGATGATAACAGATGCCCTGCCCGCCAATCGAACGGGTTTCTACATTTTCGAACCGAAGGTCGGAAGTTTTGTATTGCGAGCGCACCGAGGTCTGCCCATCCCCTTTGTGGAAGGCTGTGGAGCGTCTTTGGATCAGCCGGAACTGCTGGGAGCAAAGGTGCCTCTGGATCAAAGTGTCATCATGGATTCGCTGACGGAGTCTCCAAATCCGCAAGTTCAGTTGCTGAGAAACGAAGGCTTTTCATCTGCCATAATCGTGCCCGTTGCAACCCGCAAATCGCTGCATGCCATACTGCTTGTGTGTGCCCGAGGCTTGAGGAACTGGCCTTCCGATCAAATCTCACTGCTGGCGACCGTTGGAAGGCAGTTGTCCCTGGTTTGCGAGAACATCGAACTGATCCGCGAGAGAATGCAGTCCGAGCGTCTTGCCGCGGTGGGACAGGCGATCTCCGACATCAGCCACACCATCAAGAACCTTGTCGGTGGCCTCTCGGCATCCACCTTTCTAATGGAGGATGCGATCCGATCGAATGAGGTCGAACGATACCCTCGCCTGTTGTCTGTTCTGAAAGACGTTACCAATCGCGTTGGCACGTTCATGCAGGATCTGCTGTCGTTCTCCGCAGGAACACAGGAACTCACTTTGGCCTCCTGCGACATCCTGAATCTTCTTCAGGAAGTCGTCAGCATTCATCGGGATCAGGCACACAACAAGAAGGTTGCGATCCGTCTTGAGGCTTCTCCCGACATCGGATATCAAGACTTGGATCGGAAGGCAATCCTCAGTGCCTTGTCAAATCTGATCGTGAATGCGCTGGATGCAACGGCGCAGAGCGGGAGTGCCGACGGCTTTGTTGAGTTGAAGGCAACCCGAGACCCTGACGAGACACTGAGTATCTCCGTTACCGACAATGGAACAGGCATCTCCCCCGCTCAGTTGGAGCGAATCTGGGAAGCCTTCTACACAACAAAGGGTTCCAAGGGCACGGGGCTCGGGCTTTCTCTGGTGCGTCGCATCATCGAGCACCATGGGGGCACGATCAGTGCCTCCAGCGAAGTGGGCAAAGGCTCAGTCTTCAGAATCTCTCTCCCGAGGGTCCAGAGCGCGTAGAGAGGTCTCCGAACAGATTACGGAAAGGATTTCAACAGCGATGAAAAGTGGTGTCATTGCGATTATCCCAGCTCGAGGTGGCTCGAAGGGCGTCCCACGGAAGAATGTCCGCCTGTTGGGTGGAAGACCGCTTATTGCCCACTCGATCGAGGCGGCACTTCAGGCCAACTGTGTGGATCGAGTTGTTGTTTCAACGGATGACGAAGAGATTGCTCAGGTGGCTCTTAATGCGGGAGCCGAAATCCCGTTCATGAGGCCACCTGAGTTGGCCTTGGATCACATTCCCGTCATGCCTGTCATCCAGGATCTCATGCGGAAAGTCGATCCGCAGCAGAGCCTGTACCCGTTTATCGTTGTTCTCCAGCCGACAAATCCCTTCCGAAAACCAGCTGACATTGACAAATCAGTTGACATTCTGAAACGAGGAGACTGCGATACCGTCCTGACGGTTTCCCCGGCATCGAACCATCCTTACCGGATGCGTTGGCTGGACTCCGATGGCGAATTCCTTAGACCACTCTTCGAGAATGTCGATCTCTATGCTCAAAGACAGGATCTGCCACCGGTCTACAATTTCAATGGATCCGTCATCTCGTGCCTTCAGTCTGTCATGCTCAATCAGAAGATCTTCTATGGTGTGAAGCATCGCGGGATTATCCTGGATGAGATCTGCGGCTTCGACATTGACACGGAGTTGGATTTGCTTGTCGCGGAACAACTGGCTGCCCGATTCCCCGACGCCCTTCCACGACCCGTGACAAGGTAGAAAGACGATTTTTACTGTCAGCGCGACACTTTGCTGATATCCCAAACCAGCACAACGCCTTCCATACCGGCGGTGACTGCTCTGGACGAGTCCAATGTGAAACCCACATGCAACAGCGTCTCAGTATGCCCGCGAAGCTCGAGAATCTGCCTGCCTGTAGCTGCATCCCAAAGTTTGGCAATCTTGTCCTTGCCCCCCGTCAATACCAAATCACCATCGGGCGAGAATGAACACGCGACAACCGCACCTGAATGGCCGCACAGCGTCATGGATTCATCTCCCTTCGACAAATCCCATACTCTTGCCGTCGCATCCGCGCTGCCAGTCAGTGCTCGAGTGCCGTCGGCGGAAAGGCTTCCACAGACAACAGCCTCTTTGTGACCATCCAAGGCAAGCAGCGGTCTTCCGGAGTCTGTCTGACACAACCTTGCCATCCCTGTCGCCTCACCCATAAGGCATTTCTTCCCATCAGATGAGAATGCCAGGCACTCCGAACCTTCGGAGAAACCTCTGGATGCTGCGATTGGATTCCTTTCAGTCACACCCCACGACTTCAGAGCGCGGTCAAGGCTTCCAAAAGTCAGGACCGTCTGTCCGTCTGATGAGAATGCGATCCGAGAGACGACACCCCCATGTCCAGCCAGAGAGCCCACGGCCTGCCCCGAAGGCAAATCCCACAAGAGAGCTGTCCCGTCACTCATCCCTCCCCCAAGCAGCATTGCATCCGAAGAAACATCCAGAGAAGCAAGATAAGGTTCTGTCGGAAGGCTGATTCTTTTGACAAGACGACCGGTGTTGCCATCCCAGATCATCACACCCGCCCTTCCGGCAGTCACCAGGCAAGAGGTCGCAGACTTCACATGCGTCAGATCCTGCACCCTCAAACGATGAAGAGGCGTGAGTTGTCCAAGCGCCAAGTCACTCTCGGCAGACCCCGCAGGCTGGCCATGCGCAAAAGCACCCCAAAACAACAAAAAACACGCAAGAAGCATCATCTTCTGAAACGCTGAGTGATCCGCTGACATTCTTCCTTGTCCTTTTGTCTGAATCTTTCTGCCGGATATTCTAACACATGCAGACTCTTGATAGAAATGAGACCAGTTGGGATGCTCTGGACAAGCACCCCTACAGGAGTAGGTGCACCCCGCACATTCACTGGGAAAAATGCCTGTACCGCACAACTATCAGGCCTCTTTCAAAAAAACTCACGAAAACCATTGAACCTCAAAAGGTAATTGTGTTAGTCTTCCCATTCATTTGGCACATTGAGTCAATGACAAATGGCGAATGCCAAGGAACATTTAGGAGGATGAAAGCAATGGCTGTCAAAGTTGGAATCAATGGATTTGGCCGTATCGGCCGTCTGGTGTTGCGCGCTGCGATGAAGAACAGCGCCGTGCAAGTGGTTGCCGTCAATGATATTACGGATGCCAAGACCCTGGCGCACCTGTTCAAGTACGACTCGGTGCATGGAACTTACGCCGGTTCGGTTGAAGCAGGCGATGGCGTGATTAAGGTTGATGGCAAGGAGATTAAGGTTCTCGCCATTAAGGAAGGCCCTGGCGCGATGCCGTGGGGCGATCTGGGTGTCGAGTACGTCGTCGAGTCCACCGGTATCTTCACCGATGGTGAGAAAGCCAACCTGCATATCACCAAGTCGGGCGCAAAGAAAGTCATTATCTCCGCGCCGGCCAAGGGTGGCGATGTCCTGACCGTAGTCATGGGCGTAAACGAAGATGCCTATGATCCCAAGAAGCACAACCTGCTCTCCAATGCATCCTGCACGACGAACTGTCTCGCTCCAGTCGTAAAGATACTTCTGGACAATTTCGGAATTGCTTCCGGCTTGATGACGACAATTCACGCGTACACCAACGATCAGAAGATTCTGGATCTGCCTCACAAGGATCTGCGTCGCGCTCGCGCGGCTGCGATGAGCATGATTCCGACCACCACAGGCGCTGCCAAGGCCATTGGCGAGGTCATCCCGCAGTTGAAAGGCAAACTGCATGGCTACGCGATGCGTGTGCCCTGCCCGAACGTCTCTGTGGTTGATCTGACTGTGAACCTGGAAAAGGACGCAACCGCAGAAGCCATCAATGCCGCTGTGAAGGCCGCTTCTGAGAAAGCCCCTCTGAAGGGTTACTTGCGTTATGTGGATGAGCCACTTGTTTCCATTGACTTCAATGGATGTGCCGCATCCTCCATTTTCGACGCAGGTCAGACTATGGTGCTGCAGTCCCGCTTCGCCAAGGTTCTCTCCTGGTACGACAACGAAACCGGTTATGCCACGCGCGTGGTTGACCTGATTCAGTACATGGTTGGCAAAGGCTAGCCTTTGTGGCAACGAGAATGAAGCCACGGGGGGCTCTCGCAAACCCGAGAGCCCTCCGTGAATCTCCAGTGAACCGAGGAAGCAAAGATGAAGAAGAAAACAATTCGAGATATTGACGTGCAGGGCAAGCGCGTCCTCATGCGTGTGGATTTCAACGTTCCCCTGGCGGAGGGGAAAGTGGCGAACGATCAGCGCATTTCCCAGGCACTGCCCACCATAAAGTACCTTCTGGACAAAGACGCTCGTCTGGTTCTGATGTCCCACTTGGGAAGACCCAAAGGCAAGGTCGCCGAAGAATTCCGGATGGCACCTGCGGCCAAGCGCCTAGAGGAACTTCTGGGCAAACCCGTCAAAACGGTCTCCGACTGCATCGGAACAGAAGTGGAAAAAGCCGCTGCGGATCTAAAGCCGGGCGAAGTCCTCATGCTGGAGAACCTGCGTTTCCACGCGGAAGAAGAGAAGAACGATCCGGAGTTCTGCAAGCAATTGGCAAAACTCGGTGACGTCTACGTGAACGACGCGTTTGGCACTGCCCACCGCGCACACGCTTCCACAGAGGGCGTAACCA
>JAKQFZ010000927.1 GCA_029558215.1 Candidatus Omnitrophota bacterium | reverse complement strand
CTGTGCCTGGCGGGTGCCACGATTACGCTCTTCCCTGCACTTCTCTTTCCGCTGGCCGAGGTTGGGATCACAAACTCTCCGCCACTCCCCATTCCTTACTCCTTGAGTGTAATGCTTGGCCAGAGGATGCTTCCATTTCTGGCACTGCTTCTTTGCGTCGCTTTTCTGCAACTGATCCCAACTGTGGAGAACAGAGAACGCCAAGATTCCAGAGCGCTCCAGATGCGGTTGACTCGTTTCATCATGATTTTCGTTCTTCTTCTCCTAACTCTTCATCCCGGCAAGAACATTGACCTCTCATCGCATCTAGCCCTGCGATGCCTCGGAAGTCTGCTGATTCTTCTTGGGTTGGGACAGAGAATCTGGACCAGTGGCAGTGTTCAATTGGAGAGAGTTCTCTACAGTCTCATATTCAAGAGCAGTCACTTGGTCTTCTTGAGCACACTTTCCTTCTGCTTTATTCTCGCCGCACTGCTCTTCTGCGGTCTGGTTCTTGGATTTCTTCCTCACGTTGCTGATTCGATGTCTCTACTATGGCAGGGGAAGATATTCGCGGCAGGACGTCTCTCAATTCCTGCACTCCCCAGGGAGATACAGCCCTTTTTCGTCTTCTTCTATGCTATAACAGGGGATAGCCTGTACTCCATATACCCCCCGGGACAACCCTTGCTTTTCGCTATTGGCTGCCTGCTCGGAGCTCCCTATCTTGTCAGCCCCTTACTGGGCGCAGGGTCCTTGGTTGGCATTTATCTTGTAGGAAGACAGATCGCCGATGACGCAATCGGTCGTCTTTCGGCACTGCTGGCTTCATTCAGTCCTTTCCTTCTATTCATGTCGGGGAGTTTCATGGCGCATACAGGAACTCTCTTCTTCAACACTTTTGGCACCTACTTCTTCCTTCGTCTGGTCAAGCCGAAAGAAGGTTCTTCAGCGTGCAGTCCAAGCCGACGTCTCTCTTTTTTGGATGCATCGGCCTGTGGCTTCTGTTTTGGCATGGCCTTTCTCTGTCGTCCCTACACAACGGCAGCCTTCTTTCCAGTGATACTAGCGGGCAGTTTTTGGTTCCTCATCAGGAATCGCTGGCGCAACAGCACATCGTTTCTCTTGGCTGGACTCATTGCAGCCATTTTTCTTGTTGGATTTATGTTCTACAATCAGAAGACCACAGGTGATCCCTTGACGACAGGATATCAGGTCGGAAGCAGCATGGAGCAGTTTTCGCTGCAATGGAGTCCTGCAAATGGAGTGCGAAACACCGCAACGAATTTCTCAGCGCTTCATCTTCTGCTGTTTGCATGGCCTGTACCCTCTCTTTTTGCTGTGTGGTGGCTCCTGCAGTCTCGTCGAATGAGACGCACTGATATCTATCTGCTTCTTATGGGCCTTGCCCCAGTGGCAGCGTACTTCTTCTACAGCTTTCAGGATCTCTGTTATGGTCCGCGATTCTTCTACACATCCTCACTGTTCTTTATCGTGCTTTCGGCACGCGCACTGATGGAGCTCAGGATGCAAGTTCGGCACATATGTCGAGGGATTCATCCGCTTCCAGTTGCTTTGACATTGGTGTGCTTTGTTTTCACAGTGCTTCGGATCGCTCCCAACATGAACAGTTATTGGCAGGCTTCCCCCGAAAGAACAGTTCAAAAGGTTCGCGATGCAGGGATCACGGATGGTCTTGTTCTGGTTGACAGATGGGACGCTCTTCCTACCACCCTCAATAGTATTTCGTTTGATAGCAGAATCGTCTATGCTTTGAACCGGGGTCACAGGAATCTGATGTTTCTTCACTGGTATCCTGACCGTGATATCTATCATGTGAGACCCGAGGGTGTCACACCCGTTCGGATCCTGAGTCAAGCAGAACCTGGAGAGCGTCTGCACAACGACCTACTTCGAGAGAAGCTCAGCAATCCAACTTTGGCATATCAAAGGCTCGACACCGATCTTGACGAAGAGATCATGAACCGGATCATTTCGCTCGAGAAGACTCCGTTTCTCTGGGCAGACATGGTTCTTGACAACTCAGATCAGGTATTCATCATGGACGTCTGGGGACGAGTCTATAGGCGCGATCCAGACCGCATCCGAATGCTCAACACAACTCCATTCAAGGGCATCAATCGGACACTGATCGCGACAAGCTTTTGCCTGAACCCAACGGACAACTCGTTCACAGTGCTTGATCAGCGCGGCGGCATCTACCAGGTTTCCACCATGCAGAGAGAGCCTGAGGTTCTCGAATTGCCCAACCTGTCCGTCTTGACACTTCAGATCGAGTACGGTTCCGAAGGATATTTCCTTGTACTCTGCGAGGATGGGTCAGTCCTTCGATGGAATCCGGATTCAGGATATCACACAGTCTCTTCATCGCCAGAGACAGAGAATGTTGAGTACCGAATGTGTGTCTTTGATGATGGCAGGGCGATAGTGACTATGGATACACGAGGGGCACTCTACCTGATCGGATCAGCACAGACATTGGTGGACGTACCTCTTGGCAAAACTTGGGACTGGGAAGCTGCCCGAGCCATTCGGTATCTCGGCACGGAGCCTGCCTCCTTTGTCACGATGGATGCTTTTGGCGCGATCTATATTAGAGGAGAGCCTGGTCTCGACCTCTTCACAGAGAACCTCCCCTACAATACGAGCTGGGAGTACGCAGTTGACATTGAGATAGGCAAAGACAGTCAGACCCTCTACCTGCTCAACAGGAACGGAGAGGTATGGTTATCCAGGCCACAGGATCATAGCAGAGAAGTCTCAGGCTCAGGATTCTGACTTTCGGACGGGCTTGTTGGCGCGGTTGACGAGAACCACCTTTGCCTTGTAACTGCGTGCTTCTTCATCGCTCATCGGGCTGTACGTAATTATGATGACGCGATCACCTACGCTTCCCAACCGAGCTGCGGGGCCATTGAGCATAATAGTCCCCGAACCCCTCTTTGCCCATATCGCATACGTGATAAAACGAGAACCTGTCTCGAGATTCAGGACTTGTACCTGTTCCCCTGGAATAATATCCGCTTTCTCAAGCAGCACTTCGTCAATTGCAATACTGCCCTCATAGTGGAGCTCGGTAGCGGTGACTGTCGCACGGTGAATCTTGGACTTAAGCATCATTCGGGTCATCTTGGCATCAATCTCCTGCACGCAAATCTTGCTTGCTGTTCTGGATGGTACGAAGGAACCTGGCATCTACAGGAAACCATAGTACCTCCCTCCAACTGCCCTATATGAAGCAAAACTTTGCCTCAACGTCAACTGGAGGTTTGGGGAACAAGGATCGCCCCTGCTACAGACCTTCCCAGAAATTCGCACTGGTCACGCCTGGAGGCAGCGTTCGAGTTGGCATCGGAGTATTTGTCGGTGTTCGAGTCGCAGTCGGTGTGGATGTTCGAGTTGGTGTCAGGGTTGCTGTTGCAGTAGGAGTCAGAGTGGGCGTTCGGGTCGGAGTAACCGTCGGTGTATTGGTGGGTGTAGGGGTCGCCGTTGGAAGTTCCGAAGGGAGAAGGAACGTCAGAATCCGCGACATATAGTTGCTGCGCGTTGTGGCTTCGCTAATCGCCTCAAACGGAAAGCCCATGT
Source organism: Candidatus Omnitrophota bacterium (assembly GCA_029558215.1). Classification (GTDB taxonomy): domain Bacteria; phylum Hinthialibacterota; class Hinthialibacteria; order JAKQFZ01; family JAKQFZ01; genus JAKQFZ01. Next base: position 7,705 of record JAKQFZ010000927.1, on the reverse strand, counting down.
AGATCAACTTGTACGTTCCGCTGAACTGAACAGCAGCCACCTGCCCAGTCCCTGCTCCTGTCGAATAGGTTGCATCGTCAAAGTAGAGATGGCCTGTTTCCTGAGAAGTGACCTTTCGAACCATGATGCTGTCCCAGCGAGGATTGCCGGTGATCAGTCGGTCACCCGTGTTTGCATACCAGTAAAACGGATCGACGCCCAGATTCCAGGTGATCTCGTTCCAACCTGTGAAGTTGATCGTTCTGTAGGCGTTCGTGAACAATTCATTTTCATCATCTCGAACACACAGCCGAACTTCATGTCCCGAGTTGTCGCCATACATCCAAACGGAAACAACTGAGTTGGCGGGGATTGTCGGAAGGCTGCTGTTGTATTCCCGAATAAAGCTGCCTGTTCCCCAGACATAGTACAGGTCGCCTGCTCCAGTCCCTTGGCGCTTTGGCGATGATGAGATGACAAAAGTGCACGCAGGATCAGCATTTGTGGAGCCAGAGTAATTCGGATCTTTCCATCCACCCAAGTTGTCGAAGGCATCAAGCGAAGTCATGCCACCTCCGTACTCCAACGCCGCCACCCCGCTACCTACAGGGGCAATCTGATCGGGAAACCGAACGACGTAGGTTTCAGGATTCGCAAGACTCAAGGGAGCCAGACCAGCAAACACTGAGCCGGAAGCGGGGCTTGCCGAGGAGATTCCTGAGTTGTCAGCCACATAGTTGGCCTTCAGAACATTGTCAACGAAAGTCGCTGTCCCTGACCTATCCAAGTCCCAAGCTATTTCAGCGCCGCTGATGAGCAATCTGCCACCGCCATTGAGATACGTCTGGAGTCTACTCTGCTGGGTCGCTGAAATAGATGTATCAACCGTCGGATCATCTGTCCAAGCCTCAGACTGTAAGCCACCGATCCAGATAACTGCAGCGTAGTTGGAGAGAGAGACCAAAGCAGACTCCACACACTCATCCTCGCAGGAATCAAAAGCCACTGGTGAGGCAAATTGTTCGATAGCTTTTGCGTGTTCAACAATGTAGTCCTGCGTGTTCATCGAACGGAAGAACTGCCTATAGAGTGGACTGCCGCTGTATGAGTCCAGGAACCTTACTGCCTTGTCGAGTTTGTCGAAACCACTGACAATCAAGACCTTCGGGGTGTCTACGGCAAGGGGGAGCCTCACAGCAAGGGTCTCGGTTGGGAAACTCTCTCCGCCAGCATTTGTCGCCGAAAGGAAGAAGTAATACGTTGCACCTGGCGTAAGACTGCCAATTGTAACCGTCGTCCCGGTCAGCGTTGTGCCAGCGGGAAATCCTCTTCCGTGGGTGCTCATGTAGTACTTGTATCCCGTTGCCGCATGGCCTCCCTGAGCATCCGCTGATGGTGCAGACCAGGTCAATTTGACACTCGTAGTGCTTTGAACTTCACAACGAAAATTCGCAGGTGGCTCGGGAAGCAGCGTCGTGGGAGAGCCGTTCTCTGCAGCCCAAAACTTAACGATCCCCTGATACACTGCTCGCGCAAGGATATTCCGAAACTTGGGGTCATGGTATTGCGCCATGTCACCCGCGTGGTCATGGAATATCCATTCCCCGAGGACTATCGGCATCGTGTTACCGACGTTGCTTGGATTGTTCTCTCCGTAAGTGCCATAGTGTTTTCCCCGATCGATAAAGCTCGGGTTATAGGCACCTCGAATATCATTGCGGACTTCATCATGGACGTAGTTGCGAAATCGATCATGCCACGTGTTCTCATATCCCGTGTAGACGTATGTTCCCATGCCGCTGCCTCCCCCAGCGTTGGTATGGGAACTGATATAGACCGAATCCTGTGATGAAGCCCCATAGGCCTGGGCGGCGTCTCGAAGCCACCATCCAAACCGCGGACTATATGTCCATGTGTCGGCCTCATCATTTCCGCTTCCATCGTAGTTGGGGCAGCCACTGAACTGAATATGGTATCGGGAGCTCTCGTCCCTTCTTGGCCTTCCACTGACGCCTGAGGTTCCACGTGAGACAAGACCCATGCCTCCACCAAAACGAACCGCATCGGCAGAGATGAAATGGGAAGATGAAGTGGAATCATTGTAGAGGACAACTTTGCCTGATGTCCCTGCCTCAAAATAGTATTCTCCGATGGGAATCCACGTGAACCTTCGCATCCTCTGATCCAGGTAGTAGTGTGTTTCCCCGCCAGCGTGAACGATCTTGTAGTGCGCCTGGGACGAACGATTCGTGTAGGCAGCATGGGAGACATAGACGATATACCATCCCGCTCGGGGAAGGTTTGGAACCCACTCCGCACGAGAAGTGGCAGTGCCTGTGACGCATGCACAAAGTCGGTTGGTTCCATAGCTGAAAGGGTTCTGTCCGGACGTGTAGGGGATATGACCGTTTGCGAAACCTGCAAGCGAGCTTGTAGACCATCCCGTACCATATTCGGTATATCCTGAGGCGTCATCATTGTCTACGATGACCATTTCCTGGCCGAAATCCATCTCTCGGACACTGAAGACGTCTGCACCTGCATTGTAGCAATAGGCAGCAAGGAGTTGGTTGACAAGATCAACGTTTGAGAGGTCTTCGATATTGTCATAGAGAAAAGACCGCTGATAACTCCAGTAGTCTGACGTGTCTCGCCAGACGTAGCCGTGCCCTGGATTCAGGTATACGGCTTTTCCAGAAAGTGAGCCTGTCGGCCGATTGCTGCCATATTTGGGAGCGAAATTGAACCCTCGGAGTTTGGGATCAGGATTGTCGCTTGGAGAGGATTCATCATCCGAAGTCTCGTAATGGTACTCAATCTCCGGAAGGAAAGAGTCAAGAGGTCGGTACTCATCCATGCCCGGATGCTTGGCGAAAACGGAGAAACTGAAAAGAGGAAGATGTTGAAGACTCTTAATGAGGGATCCGGTCATCCAGTCAAAACTCGCCTCGACATTTTTCGGATCCATGAGAAACTTTTCCGGGAAATCCACATAAAAGGATACCTTGCCATCCTGAACGACAACACTGGCGAGAACAGTGTGCTTAGGATAGGCCGCTCGGATGCCCATCAACGCTTCCTTCCCCGATGGTCCGGAGACAACCAGTTGTGCGATGGCCTCAACCTGATGCTGTAAAGCCCTGTCTCGAAGGCCTCGCATCTCCTCTGAGCGCGCCACAGCGGTTAACCCATATTCCCCAGGCAACATGATGAACTCACCGGGAGCAGGAGTCGGAACAAGACTCTCCAGAGCAGACTCTGGTATCTCTGCAGACAAGTTCATGCCAAGGGTCAAGAGGAAAAGAGGAATTGTGACCACAAAATACAGCAGAGAGTGTTTCATCGCTCGGAGACCTCCATACAAAAGAAATACGAACAGACCAGATCAGTCCATCTGGTCTGAACTCTCTAAAGAGCCGAACGCCAAGAGCGTTCTCAAACCAGCACCGAAGGCAGACTTCAGTACACCTTCTCGAAGTATAGCGTTTTTGGGGCAAATGTCTCCAATCAACGCACCCCTTGACTTCTAAGAGGGTTTCAAGAACAATCCAGACAAGTTATCAGGAAGAAGATTGCAGCCTTGGCCAAGGGGAGTCAGTCACTATGAATAAAGGGATTCAATTTGCATTTGGCATCCACAATCATCAACCGTTGGGGAATTTTGAGGGCACCTTTGAAGAGGCGTATGCAGATGCGTATCTTCCCTTCATGCAAATCCTGTCGAGATACCCTCAGATTCGCCTCGCTCTTCACATGCCCGGGATACTGTGGGAATGGACAGAAAAAAAGCATCCTGAGTTTCTGGACATCGTGGCGGAGATGCTGGAGCGAAACCAGATCGAGCTTATGACTGGCGGTTACTTCGAACCGATCCTTCCGATGATCCCCGATTCCGATAAGATTGGTCAGATTCTCAAGCTGTCCGACTACCTTCGTGAGAGATTTGGTGTCAACCCTATTGGGATGTGGGTTGCGGAGAGGGTTTGGGAGCCTCACCTCGCCAAAGCGGTCAACGAGGCGGGCGTGAAGTATATCTGTCTCGATGACTCACATTTTAGAATGGCCGGCCTTCAGTCATCACAGCTGTATGGACATTACATGACAGAGGAGAACGGCTGCAGGCTTGCCGTATTTCCGATTGACATGCAGATGCGCTACATGGTTCCGTTCATGGTTCCGGAGAAGACTCTGGATTATTTGCAGAGCATTGCGACCCCCTATCGTGAAAGAGTTGTGGTGCTTGCGGATGACGGCGAGAAGTTCGGTGTCTGGCCTGGAACCAGCAAGTCAGTCTATGGGGAACGTTGGCTGGAGCGCTTCTTTGAAATGCTTCAGGCAAACTCCGATTGGGTGGAGATGGTTCTATTCCGTGAATACTTGGAGAATCATCCACCCTTGGGCTCTGTCTATCTTCCAACTGCATCCTACACGGAGATGATGGAATGGGCTCTTCCTGCGAAAGAGACTGCGAGAATTGAGGATATTCAAGAGGAGATCAAGACCACCGGACGAGAGGACTTGGAACGATTCATCAAAGGTGGCTTCTGGAGAAATTTCTTTGTGAAGTATCCCGAGAGCAACAATATGCACAAGAAGATGCTCCATGTTCACGCGAAGATTGACGCGCTCTCCGGACAGGAACGATCTGAGCCACTCAACAAGTTGTGGGCGGGGCAATGCAATTGCTCGTATTGGCACGGGGTGTTCGGTGGCCTCTACCTCAACCACATTAGAACCGCAGTCTACAGCAATCTCATTGAGGCCGAGAATCTCGCAGACAAAGCAATCCACGGTCAGAAGGATTTCCTGGACGCACGTGTGGAAGACTTCTACTGTGACGGCACGCAGTCTCTGATGTGTTCAAACAGGGATATGAACGCTCTGTTTCATCTGAGTCGTGGTGCTGCGTTGTTCGAGTGGGACATTCGGGGAAAATGCTTCAATGTACTCAACACACTAAGCCGTCGAGAGGAAGCCTACCACAGGAAGGTGCTGAAACTCGCCTCGATTCAGAAGCAGACAGACCATGAGACAAGCGGTGAAACGTCAATCCACAACATCTTGAAGGCCAAAGAGGAAGGATTGGAGAAACACTTGGTCTACGACTGGTATCGTCGTTCCGCATTCGTTGATCACTTTCTCGGTCCGGAAGCAAATCTCGAAGTCTTCCAACGTGTTCTCTACGAAGAGCAGGGAGATTTCACGCTTGAACCTTTTACCTGCAGCATTGAAGACAGGGATCAGGGAGTGTGTGCTGTCCTGCGCCGCTCTGGCGGCATCTTTCACGAAGGAAGGATGGAATCAGTTCTTCTCGAAAAGAGGGTTTTCTTCCCGAACTCCGGAACTCATCTTCGGGTGGACTATGCCATCACAAATGAATCTGACGTTCCTCTATCCCTTTGGTTCGGTTCGGAATGCAACTTCGCTCTTCAGGCAGGAAACACTGATGATCGATATTACCTCTTTCCAGATCAACCCGAGAGCAAACAACTGCTCGGCTCCGTTGGTGAAGAGGCGGACATTGCTTGGATTGGGCTCGTAGAGGAATGGCTCAAGATGAGGATTCAATGGCAGTTTGACCAACCCGCACTTGTGTGGCGTTTTCCAATAGAGACGGTTCAGAACTCTGAGGCTGGATTTGAGCGAACCTATCAATGCAGCTGCGTTCTAGCCAGCTGGAAGTTTCATCTTGAGCCCAAGGAAACATGGAACGTCTCCACACTCCTCAAGGCGGATGATATCGGCAAGTGATCCCTGCTTTCCTCTCAAAAACATTCTGGGATTGTCCGGTTCTTCTGAAGATACTCGGGATTTTCGCTCTCGTGTTGATCTTGACACGCTGCAAGCTCAACCTCGGTGTTTCATTGATTTTGGGTGCTGTGGCGGTAGCACTCTGGTTTGGGCACTCCTTGGCCGACACCCTCCTGCTGACTGCACAAGGAATTCTTACACCCAACGCGCTGTTTTTGTATCTGGTGGTCTTTCTGATCGTTGTTCTGAGTTCCCTCCTGGAATCCAGTGGCATGATGCGCCGCCTGCTGACAATTGTTCGCTCACTCGTCGTATCAAGACGCGCAGTGCTTGCTCTTCTGCCAGCACTGATTGGGTTTCTTCCGATGCCTGGAGGGGCTGCGTTCTCAGCACCTATTGTCAATGCTGCAGATGACGCGGAACAACTCTCCCCTGATCAGAAGACCGCAATCAACTACTGGTTTCGACATGTCTGGGAGTATTGGTGGCCACTCTACCCAGGAGCACTGCTGACTTGGGAACTGTCTGGACTCACGTTTGTTCAGTTTGCATCTATTCAGATTCCGCTCACAGTTCTCTCTCTGGCCTTGGGGGCAGTCTTTCTCTTGCTCCCGCTGAGACTCGGTGTTCGAGCTGCAATACGACCAACCATCCCCTTCTTGGACATGCTCATCACTGCAACAGCGATCGCCTTGCCGATGGTTTCCTTCGTTGTCGGTCTCACTATCGAGCAGCGCACCGGACTCGTTGTCGGGAAGTTTCTTCCCATGATTCCAGGCCTTTTGGCCTCTCTTCTATGGGTTCAGTGGTTCGCGCCGTCAGGAAAAGAGTTCTGGCTATGCAGCATTGCAAACAGGCGAATCTGGTTACTTATCTTGACTGTGGTTGGAGTTATGGCCTTTTCATCAGCGCTCAGGTTGCCCGTCAGGTTGTCGGGTGAGTCGGGTCTTCTCGCGGTGCGTGAGATCCCTGCTTTGGATCTGCTTCATCAGGACTTGAAGACCTGGCGCATCCCGCCAATCCTTGTTATGATGATTATTCCTTTCCTGGCTGGGTTGGTCACTGGCCTGGCATACGGTTTTGTTGGCACCAGTCTCCCAATCGTGATGACACTGGCCGGCGAGAACCCAACCGTTGCTCATACCATGTCTTGTGTCGTTATGGGATACGCATTTGGCTACATTGGTATGATGCTATCGCCCATCCATATTTGCCTTCTGGTGTCCAAGGAGTACTTCAATGCATCGCTGAGCATGGTCTACAAGAAGATTATCATGCCAGCGGTCGGCATTCTTTTGGGATCTGTGCTTTTAAGCCGTCTTGCAGAATGGATTGGCTGAAAGGCAGGTAACACTCCCCTTCGCTTGACGGCGCTCTCCAGAGATTGATAATGCTTCCATGACTGTAATTGAGTTCAAACCAAAGTTGAAGCCCCGACTTGCTTTGAGTGTCCCTCTTGTGATCACTCTGGCACTCTTCCCCAATCTTCTGAGCGCACAGATACCTCCTACGATAAGTTATCTTCTGCTTGACGGTATGGGTGCAGTGAGGCTCATCGAGGAGGTTCGTCGAGGAGATCCTCTCGTCTATGATATTGCGTCCCTGGGAGACAGCCATCAGAACTTTGTTGATATGGAAGTCTCCTCGTCTGATGTCTACGTGCTCTCATCGTTTGGCAGGGTGTACTCTGTCTCCAAAGGGATCGTCGTCGGTCAGATGGAGACAAATCTTGAGATTGCGGTTGATTTGGAATTGGCTCCTACCTCTGAGGGCTTTTATGTGCTCGATCATTTTGGGGGAGTCCATGCTCTCAATGGCGCTGCTGAGCAGTGGGGTCAGATGCCTCCTTACTTCACCTGGGATATTGCCCGAGACTTTGAGATTACGCCTGATGGAAAGGGTTACTATCTTCTCGACGGATTCGGTGCAGTTCATACCGTGGGTTCTGCGCGCCCTTTCCGTGGAGTCTACTTTG
>JAKQFZ010001237.1 GCA_029558215.1 Candidatus Omnitrophota bacterium | reverse complement strand
GGAGTATTCGTATCGGTAAATGTTGGGGTTGCCGTAGGCGTCCAAGTGGGAGTCTGCGTCGGAGTGTTTGTCGGCGTATGAGTCCAGGTCGGGGTGTAACTCGGTGTCCAGGTCGGGGTTACCGTAGGAGTATTCGTATCGGTAAATGTTGGGGTTGCCGTAGGTGTCCAAGTGGGAGTCTGCGTTGGAGTATTTGTCGGCGTATGAGTCCAAGTTGGCGTTTGAGTTGGTGTGGCCGTCGCATCGCTGCCGAATTCCACAACAAACCACGCAATATCTGCTTCGGCAGAAGAATTTCCGCGTTCGAGAATCAACGTGTCGTCGTCTGCCAGGCGAAGAGTGGCACAGCCGACGCCAATGATATCATCGGTGGCAAAAGGACTCTTTCCCATGTTCTGACCACCGCCCGACTGCACCGATGAAAAGGCAAGCGTCTTGGAAAGATCCACAGAACTGGTCAACACGACATTTTCCTGCGCGCTGCCCATTGGGAAATGAACAGTTCCGGATTGAACACGAGTCGAATCCTTCAGATGAACAATCTGCCAGCAGACCTCAGCGTCTTCACCACGTTCGCCAGCCTGCGCCCTATCCACAAGAAGCGAAGTGGCATTGGGCAGATACCCTCTGAAAATCCTTGCGCCAATACCAGGGGTGGTTCCAGATACCCGATAGCCCAGCAGGGCAAAGGTACTCGCCAGATTGACAGGCTCCGCCAGAGGAGCTTGGTACATGGTTTGAGTCGAGCCAAAGGAATACCGAGCCCTCTGAACAGATATGTCGGCTGGATTGGTGAATTCAACAACCTGCCACCAGATGACATTGTTTATTCCGCCAGCATTGGAACGAAAGCGCAGGTTGTTCGTGCTGACAAGCTCACCAAAAACGGGGTCATTATCATCCCAGAAGACGTCCTTGGGCGGCGAGACCTTCGACCAGAGGACAAAAGACTGGCTCAGAGAGATGAGTTTTGTAAGAGAAGTATTGACCGTCTTTGAGGACTGCTGTAGTTCGCCGCGCTGAACCGATACCCCTGAACTGAACGTTGCCACATACCACTGGACAGCTATCGAACCCGGGCTCAGTTCCTCGGTTGTCCTTACGAACTCAAGCAATGTGGGTGAGGATATCCGTCCCCCAACAAGGGAACCACCGGGACGGTCACTATTGTGTCTGATCTGAAAAATGAGAAAGGACTTTGTTGGATCTATGGCATTGATCGGAACACTGAATGCTCCATTGGATGCAATCTCCAGTATGCCACTCTGAACTCCCTGAATCGTGGCCGATTCACACAAACTAAACAGCATCAGGTGCAGTGCTAAAGCAGCGATACACCCGGTAACTGTTCGGGAGCGCCATGGAGAAACGCACATTCCATATCTCCTCAACTCCGCCCATCAACAGATGCACCAGATAGTTTCTAGGAGTATAGCATCGTATTCGAACAATATCCACTACCCCTGGAAATCCCCTCGGATGCCGAAGGACGGGTTTCCGAATCAAGGAAGTCCATGCCTCCCAAAACTCATCTAATAAAGAGACTCTTGGACGAGAAATCGGGGTCAGAAGTGAGATTCACCCCCAGTTTCCTCAGTCCGGCCTCATCCCCAGGCGTTGGGATGTGGGTCAGATGCACCTCGCAGCCATCCATCTCTTTCAAGTGTTCCACAGCCATCTGAGCGGCCGGATTGGAGATGGCGCTAATGCTTAACGCGATTAGGGTTTCCTCAACATCCAGACTGACCATCTTTCCTTTCAGAATCTCCTTCTTGAGATGCTGGAGTGAATTCATGACATTCTGTGGGAGTAGATCCAGCTTTTCAGGAAGACCTGCAAGGTGCTTGGCGGCATTGAGCACGAGACTCGCGGCGGCATGCATCAGGGGAGAATTGTGTCCTGTGAGAATGCTCCCGTCGTGCATCTCGATCGCAGCACCGCAGAACACTCCGTCCCCAGAGGGCCATTCCTCACAGGCTTTCATTGCCGCTTCACGGGCAGGCAGAACGACTCTTCTCTGTTCCACACTCGCTCCGATGTTTTTCATGATAAGTTCAGAGCGCTCCAGAACTTCGCGATCCACAATGCCCATGGCATATTCACAAGCGCATCGGAAATAGCGTCGGATAATCTCCTGATGGGCAGCAGCCTGAACCACACTGTCGTCCACAATGCCGAATCCCGCCCGATTGACTCCCATATCGGTCGGCGATTTGTAGGGAGACTCCTCACCGGAAATCTTCTCCAGAATCCTCTTGAGAAGAGGAAACGCCTCGATATCCCGGTTGTAGTTGACGGTTTTGACGTTGTAGGCTTCCAGATGATGGTGGTCTATCAGATTGACGTCCTTCAGATCCGCCGTGGCTGCCTCATAGGCAACGTTCACCTTGTGAAGCAGAGGCAGATTCCAGATCGGAAACGTCTCAAACTTGGCGTAACCGGCCTTCACCCCGTGGCGATATTCATGGTAGAGCTGCGAAAGACACGTCGCCAGTTTGCCACTGCCCGGTCCCGGTCCAGTCACAATGACAATTGGTCTATTGGTCTCAATGAACTCGTTTGCCCCATATCCCTCATCGCTGACTATCAGATCTATGTCGGTTGGATATCCCTTGGTGAACTTGTGGGT
>JAKQFZ010000898.1 GCA_029558215.1 Candidatus Omnitrophota bacterium | reverse complement strand
GCCTCTTGATGGCTGCAACCATGGTGTCTGATTCTGCGACGCGAACACGAGGATCATTCTTCCCATGAACGATCAGCATGGGGCTCTGAATGCTCTTGACATTATTGATCGGAGAGATGCGCTCCAAGAATGCCTTCGTCTCTGGATTCCGCACATCCCCATACTCCAAGCGAAGCGGTTCACCCAACTCAGGCGTGGTTTCAGTGCTAATGGTTGCCAGATTGCTAACACCAGAGACAGCGTTGAAACAGGCAACCCGCTTTCCCAACCGCGTAGCCAGGGCAAAAGTCATGTGCCCACCGTAGCTTTGCCCCTGGATCATGATGCGGCTTGAATCCAGGCTGGGGTCCCTTTCAATCCAATCAAGAAGCGTCTCGATGTCCCTGTAGGCGTCCTCACGCCGAGGCCCGTCATCCAGCGTCATGAAGGTCTTGCCGTAGCCAGATGAGCCACGAACATTGGGAAACACCATTGCTATCCCAAGTTCATTGATGAAATAGTTTTTGACTCCCAGGAATTCTGGCCGGAACTGAAATTCGGGACCACCATGGATGTTGATGATGACGGGACGTTTCCCTGCGAACTTCGCGGAAGGACGATAGAGCCAACCACTGACCTCACGCTGGTCGAAACTCTTCCACTTGATCAGTTCGGGTTTCGCGTTTTTCGTCAAGTCAAGACCACCGATGCCGACCTTTGTCCATCGATCCACCTTGCACGTCTCGATATTGACGGAATAGATGTCGCCAGGGGTGCCATTGGAAACAAGGTTGAAGGCGAATTCCTTGCTGTTGCCATGCCAACGAATGTTACGAATGGCCCCAGGCATGGGAGACGGAAGGTGGCGACTCGTCAAGGTGGCGACATCCAGGAGATGCAACGTCGAGAGCCCATCCTCATTCATCGAATAGGCAAGGTGCTTGCGGTCACGACTCAATGCCGGGCGTTCGTAGTCGCCCATCAGATAAGCATCAAGATCCCACTTGTCAGCCGTGAGGAAGGTCACTGATTTGGACGCAATGTCCAGGTGTGCGAGACGGCGGAATTCACTGTTCAGGTTTGTGACGGCAATGATGCCCTTGGCGTCTGCGGTGAATCCAATAGGCACCCATACTGCGGCTTTTTCGGAAGGCGTGATGTCGATCTGTTGGCCGCTGTCCGTGTCCACCAGGATGATTCGATTTGGGCCTAGAATGGGGTCGCCGTTGACCATCAACAGGTGCTTACCATCCGGAGACCAATCGTCAACCTCATCCCAATTCGGACTCGCGATTTGGGTGAGTTGCTTGAGCGAAGAAGGATCGGACGGATTGACCACATAGACAATCGTGCGCTTTTCATCATCACGGATGGACTGGAAAGCCATCCTGTCCCCACTGGGGCTCCACACGGGATAGCCGTTTCGGGATTTTCCATCCGTGAGCAGCGTGGACTTGTTATGGCGTGTGTCAACCCGATACAACTGGTAGGCCTCATCTCCATCGTTATCTTTCCGGACGACAAAGGTTGATGCCTCACTAGGCTGCCAACTCGAAGCGTTCACCTGATTCGAGAAATGCGTCCTCTGAACAGGCCTGCCCAAGGGGGTTGCGAGTTCAAACACCTGACTGGCATTGTTTTTGTCCGAATGGAGGCTGACCAGCATGGCGCGACGGGTTGGATGCCAATCCATCAGATCCACCTTGGAGAGCTTGGAATACAGGCCGATGTGCCGTCCAACCTTGGTTGAGACCTCTATGGTGGGCACACCCTCCGTCGTCATTGCCGCAGGCGGAACGATGAGTGTTTGTGGTGATTGAGCCATTGAGGCTACCGAAAAAACCAAAGAGAAAGCAAGACGGTTGAGCATGGCGTTAACTCCTTGTCCGTCAGTTTGACACCTAGCCGTCTGGGCCTCTTCTTGCCT
>JAKQFZ010000892.1 GCA_029558215.1 Candidatus Omnitrophota bacterium | reverse complement strand
CGGCATCTGTGGCGAGAACGGTTCTGGGAAGACTTCTCTTCTCCTGGCGCTGCTGGATCTCCCTGGCGCAAGAAGGCTTTCTGGTGACGTATTGGTGTTTGGAGTTCGTCCAGGCAGGACGCTTGCAGGCAGAGTGGGGTTTGTGTCCCAGGTGCCGGAAGCCAACTTTCTTGCTGGCACTGTCGCTGAAGAACTGATGTTTGGTCCGCAGTCCCGAGGTTGGTCGGCACAGCATACGCAAGAAGCAATGGAATCATTTCTGGAACACTTTGGGCTTCAGACAAAGCGCACAACAAGCGTTGAGCGCCTCTGCTGGGGAGAGAAGAAACTTCTTGCCGTGGCCTCTTCTGCGATCCTTCAGCCCGATCTTCTGATTCTCGACGATCCGTTTGCTGGACTGGGAACAAAGTTTCAAAACCGACTCACGGAGTTTCTGCTCTCCCTTGAAGCGACGGTGTTGGTCACCAGTTGTCTTGACGAGCCGCTCAAAGCGTTCTGTGATACCTTTGTCCTGCTGCAAAGCAAGGGCAGAGTCGAACGATGAGAGACAGCACCGTCTTGGGGTCTCGGTACGAAAGAACGCCATGCAGTCTGAAGACAAAAAGCAAGACACACCCAGTGATGTTCGATGGCCTGCGTTTCTCTGCTTTTTCCTTTTTCTGGCGCTGGCGGTGCTTTTGCCTCTGAGTGCCTTGGATTCGGGTTTCAGAGACCGCCTGGGAAAGGTCGCACAACTGGCACTCTTTCACTATGTGCTTTGGGCGTATATCGGCTATTTGTGGGGACCCGCCAGAGTGCTGCGTTCTGAGGTTCCGGAACCCACTTTGGTGGTGCTCTTCTGCATTCTCTGGTTTCAGACCGCGCTGTTCAACACGGCGATCCTGGCCATGGAATGGCGCAAAGGGATGGTGTTTCTGGCATCGCTTCGGTCGGGAGTGAGTGTTTCCATAGTGCTGCTCGGACTGCCCTTCATCCTGGCACTGTGTGGTCTGGCAGGCATGATCCTGTGGCTTGTCCTGGGATATCAAAATGGTTCAACCAAACGACACCCATCTCATCCCTGAACAGCCCGGCGTCTATCTGATGAAGGGCGAGGGAGAGAAAGTCCTCTACGTCGGCAAGGCGGGCAACCTTCGCACCCGTGTGCGTGCCCACATCCAAGGCACACCCGGCAGCGGAGGATTCTATCGGTCGTTTGTCCCATTGGTTCGGGACATTGCCTATCTGGTTACAGACAATGAGGTGGAAGCTCTTCTTCTCGAATACAATCTGATCAAGGAACATGATCCGGAATTCAATGTCAGACTTAAGGATGACAAGCGCTACCCCTATATCAAGGTCACCCTGGCCGAACCCTTTCCCCGCGTTTTTCTGACCCGAACACTGGCTCAGGACGGCAGTCGCTACTTTGGACCGTATCCGCACGTCAAAGAGGCACGAACAACTCTGAATGCCTTGAAGGAACTGTTTCCGATTCGGCAATGCCGAGTTCCATGCGAGCGCCTTCGTCGGAGAACTCGTCCGTGTTTGAACTACGAAATGCGAAAGTGCCTGGGACCCTGTTCGGGCAAGATCACACGTGAGGAATACGATGTTCTCGTCAAGGGCATTGTGGATTTTCTGAGTGGACGCACAAGATCGGTTTTGTCCCTGGCGGAGCGGAAGATGAAAGATTATTCAGTGCTCCAGCACTATGAGAAGGCCGCTGTTTTTCGGGACATCCTTCGCGCCATCGAGGCGACATCAACGCAACAACGTGTCTCCGGCGCGTTGACGGAAAGCGAGGACTACATCGCGCTGGATTCTGTTGCCGAGATGCTGTGTGTTTCGGTTCTGAGGAACAGACAGGGACGTCTTGTCGGCGGTGAATACTTCTTTCTCGACAATGCCGAACATGCCGAAACTCCCGAACGCATTCGCGCGTTCCTGCGTGATTTCTACGCCCTTTCGACCGACATTCCACCGGAGATTGTCCTGCCCGTGGAACTGGAGGAGCAGGCTTCATTGGAGGAGTGGCTCAGATCTCATTCAGGTCATGGAGTGACACTGCACTGTCCCCAGAGGGGAAGAAAGGTTCGGGTTCTTGAACTGGCAAGACAAAATGCCCACTTCCGTGCCCAGGAACGATACCTCAAGATGCACGGTCTGCACGAAGAAGTGGATCTGGGCGTCATTCAGATTCAGGAAATCCTTGGCATGCCTCATCCCCCGATGCGCATCGAATGCTTCGACATCGCCAACATCAGTGGCAGAGATGCGGTCGGATCCATGGTCGTCTTTCAAAATGGTGCACCTGCCAAAAGCGCCTATCGGCGCTTCAAGATCCAGCGAACCGATCAACCGGATGACTACGCCATGATGCGTGAGATGCTCGAGAGACGATTCCAACATACGGATGAGGCATTCGGGACAATGCCGGATCTCATTCTCATAGATGGAGGCAAGGGTCATCTGAACGTTGCTTTGGGAGTTCTTCAGAAGTACAGCCTTCCGATTCCGGCCCTCGCGCTTGCCAAACAGGAGGAAGACCTCTATCTTCCCGATCAGGATTATCCTCTTGCGCTGGATCGGGGTGAAGCCTCCTTGAAATTGCTGGTGAGTCTTCGGGATGAAGCCCACCGATTCGCGCAAGACTATCATCACAGAGTGCGCCGGAAATCGTCGCAGTTCTCTTTCTTGGATGGGGTTTCCGGTATCGGTCCGTCGCGCAGAAAGGCGCTGTTGAAAGCGTTTGGCTCCATCAAAGCAATACGGGAAGCCACTGTGGAGCAGCTGACATCCATCTCGGGCATTACCGAGGATATGGCGATGAGGATACAGGAACATCTGAAGAAGAGATGAAGTGGAAAGAGATTCGACATAGGCTGATTCTGTTTGTCCTGCCGGTGCTGGCATGGATCCTCAGAATTCTTCTGGCCACCTTGCGGATGCGGGTGGTGGGTCAGGAGTATCTGGATGAGGTTGCCAGTTCCGACCACGGGGCGATCTTTGTCTTCTGGCACAGTCGAATTCTCTACATGTTGGTTGCCGGAGGCACAAAGATACGAGTCCATACCCTGGTGAGTATGAACCGGGATGGAGAATACATTGCCCGCGTGGCGGCATCCTTTGGACGTCCGACTGTCCGAGGTTCCTCTTCGCGGGGAGGCGCCGTGGCGCTGATGAACATGGCGCGTATTCTGGAATCAGGAGACTCCGTCGCGTTTACACCAGATGGGCCGAGAGGACCGCGTGAAGTGTTCCAGGCAGGAGCCGTGCATTTGTCCCTTAGAACGGGCAGACCAATCGTACCCGCTGCCTACAGCGCTCGATGGAAAAAGCGCTTTGCCAGTTGGGATGGTTTTGTGCTGCCCTATCCTTTCAGCCGCGGAGTCTTCATCGTCGGTGCCCCGCTTTGGCCTGAAGATTTCCCCAAAGAGGAACAAGCCTGTGAACTCATGCGACAGGCTGCAGAATCGGCACTTCGACAGTTGACGGTTGAGGCTGACCGGATGGTTGAATCGTAGATATTCCTTTGTACCAGACACCATCAAGAGAATCGTTCCTCTGCAAAACGATGAGATTCCACATTATAGAGTGAGGTTTTGGGGCGGGACTCGCGATCTCGCAATGACTCCCCGAAATGATCCCGCTCGGCTACTGCAGTGGAACGGGTTCTTGCTCTTGCGGATGCCTATCTATCCAGAACAGCAAAAAATAGAGAGCGGGGCAGATCGAAACCTGCCCCGCGCATAGTCCTCAAGAATTGCACCAGCTGGTTGCAATACTTTTGACAACAGAAATGGCAACCAACTATGGACCTGAAACAACTGCGTCGGTGACGAATGTGAAGAATGGAGACAACTCCATATCCTTCGCGATATCGTCAGCAAACACAGGAGCTGCGCCCACAGAAGCATTACCGGATGTATAGAGACCACCCATGCCATCGAGCACGACAAGACCTTCAACGGTATAACCGCTTTCGTCATAGACGCACTCCAAATCTCTGGCGATGTCCCAACCGAACAGGGCACTTGTGCCCGGGGTGTTCGGAGCCACTTTGGCATCACCAACTGCATGGACAGCACCGAAACCATCCAGGAGATAGTATCCCTGGAAAGTCGGGGTCATCTCAATCGCGCGGGCGATGTCCCAACCGAAGTACGGCTGAGTGAAGCCCCACGGTGAGTCGACCGGATCCCCATTCTCATCCTCCAGGCACCAGTGCACGCCACCAAGTTTATCCAAGATGTAGTAACCATTGCTTCGGATAACCTTGTCGTTCTGATCGTAAATGACGGCGACTTCGAGGTCCTGTGCTACATCCCAACCCCAGTAGACGTAACCGTCCACCTCCTGATCGAGAATGTAGTCGTAGACCTTCGACCCGTAGACTCTGAAGTAGCTACGAGCTGTGTCTCCAACGGGGAAGACACCACCGAAACCGTCCAATACGTAGACACCGGCAATTCCATTCACCTGGTCTGTGTAGTCAGGAGCAATGGTGATATCGCGAGCGATATCCCAAGCCCAATAGGGCCCTCCGGACAGTGCTGGCGCATCACCGTAAGCAAAAATGTCACCGTAACCGCTGAGCACATACATACCAGTCACAGCACCTGTGTCGTCTCCCGTCACGGCGATACCGCGAGCGATATCCCATCCGAAAGCCGGTCCAGAGCTGATGAAAGGAGCCGCATCCACTGTGTGGACGTTTCCTTGTCCGTCAAGAACGTACAGACCATCGTAAACTGGCGCTGCGGAACTGGGTGTTGTCAAAGCAAGCAGTACCAGACCGACCAGCCACGACCTTGTTAGTACGGTCTTCGCTATTCGCAAAACTAACTCCCCCCTTTCTATAATTAGGGTTACAGTCTGTTTCATGACTTTAACCGTATCCTAGTGTTTCTGATCCCTCTCTGTCAAGTAAAAACGTCATCGCATCACACTCGAACGCCTATAGAGGGCTCAACACAGTAGTTGCCCAACCCAACACATCGTCCTTGACACCAACCGAACGGAAGGGATACTCTCTTGCT
>JAKQFZ010000891.1 GCA_029558215.1 Candidatus Omnitrophota bacterium | reverse complement strand
CCAGCGGGTCAGTCGCGACGCCCTGAAACGTATCGCAGCACTGGAAGAGTTCAGGAAGAATGGCTACGAACACTTCACATTCGCACATCGTTAGTGTCGGCCAAGTGTTCACGCCCATAACTTGGGCTGAATGGCTTCTTCTGCGTTGGGGTGTCTTTGACGCATGGATCACGGGCGCTTCCGTCTGTGACCCAACTGCGGGCGAGGGCGTCTTTGCACTCGCCCTCTTCAGGCTTGCTAGGGCCAGGGGAATTGCAGTGAAGCCAGAGATGCTCGTGAAGTTGACTCTCATTGAGGTTCAACCCACGCGCCTAGAGGCATTTCGGGTCAAGGCATCTGGCGATTTTGGCATAGAATTTCCGAATTCAAACCTTTTCGCGCAAGACATCATTACAGAACCCCATCCCTGCAAGTACGACATCCTCGTAGGCAATCCTCCGTGGGCCAACTTCACTGACCTGCCGCCATCCTACAAAGAGCAACTGAAGCCCTTCTTCGTGGCGGAGGGACTGGTGCCTGACAAGAAACGGGTTCTACTCGGTTCGTCACGGACGGATATTGCCGCTCTCGTGCTTAAGGTCGTGTTGGGGCGGCTTCTTGGTGAAGAAGGCTTTGGTTGTTTCTATCTGCCATCTTCTCTGTTTTTTGGTGACGATGCGCACATCGGATTCCGGGATTACACAGCCAACCACAGATTCTTTTCGGTTGATGAAGTCTGCGAATTCACTTTGTCAAGAGTTTTCGACGGTGTCGGCACGTCTTATTGCTGCGCACGTTTTCAAATGGATGTCCAACAGAGCTTCCCCGTCCGCTATTTCAGAGAGTCCTCGGGTGACTGGATCGAGCATTCCGCCATGCCCCTTAAGAGGCCCGATGATCAATGGCGTGTCTTGGAGCATGGTGACAATTCCTGTTTTGATGGTCCGTTGGGGATAGAACTGGATGCGACGCAGAAGCCACGCCAAGGCGTCAACACTTGCGGTGCAAATAGCGTGTTCATCTTTGATAGGAAACCGAGTCATCTGCCGAGTGAATATCTTTACCCGCTGGCAACAAAGGAAGTATGGAGAGAGGGCAACGGCGAACCACATAAGTGGATCCTGCTTCCTTATGATGCCAAGACAGGCAGGCCACTCCCATGGTCTAAAATTGAAGAAATCACTGAACTCAGAGACTACTTGAACGGCAATCGCGGGTTGCTTCAGTCCCGGAAGGGCACACTCATTCAGTCGGCGATTTCCAAAGGTCTCTGGTGGTCTTTACTCGGAGTCGGTCCATACTCATTTGCCCCCTATAAGGTCATTTGGGAGGCCTACGGCCAGAAGCAGTTCAGGCCAATTCGGCTTCACGAGTTCTCAGGGCATGTGTGGCAGGCTAATCAAGCGATGCACGCATTTATACCTTGCTGGAGCGAGAAAGATGCTAAGCGGATTCAAGAGGGATTGCTAAACCCAGATATTCTATCACTGCTGAGACAACTGAATGGCGATGGGAAATGCAACTGGGCTCAACCAGGAAAGATCCAGAAGATACTTGCCTATGAGACCCCTCAGAGCCACCAGCCCCTTTTGTGCGCGGAACGGAGAGAAGAGTGTCGAACCAGGGGTTCCAGCGTACGTCGCGTTCCGCGCCGCCGCTGACCCCTGGCGTTCAATGTGGGTGAACGATGTCGAAGGATAAACACAAGAAGCACCGGTCTCATTCCAAGAGCGAGTAGGCCGGGTTCCCCGGAGGCTGTCTCAAAACTCATCAGAGCGACACCTTCTGTCATTCTGAACGGAGCAAAGCAAAGTGAAGAATCTCGATTCTATGGGGCTTTCAGCGATCAGAGAGATGCTTCGCTTCGCTCAGCATGACAACCCCAAGAGGG
>JAKQFZ010000889.1 GCA_029558215.1 Candidatus Omnitrophota bacterium | reverse complement strand
AACGCTGATTACCTCTCTGGCCGCAACCAGCCGCTCTCGGTCTCTGCCCAGATCGCAATACCAAAGAGCCAGTTTCAATCCCCATGTCACCGGTTCCGCATGAATGCCGTGCGAGCGGCCGATCATCGGGGTGTCTTTCCAAGTCAACGCCTGTTGGGCGAGCAGACGGCGAACCTGATCCAGCGCCTCGATGATCATGTCCAGAGACTGTCTCATCTGCAGAGCCAATGCCGTATCCAAAACATCGGAAGAGGTCATGCCGAGGTGAACGTAGGCACTCAAGTCACCAATGTGCTCTCCAACAGCGGTCAGAAAGGCGATCACGTCATGCTTGACCACCTCTTCAATCTCCAGAACCCGCGCGGCATCCCATCGCGCTTTCTCACGGATTTCCTGCACCACCTCGTGTGGGATTTCTCCGACTTCGGCATAGGCTTGAAGCGCGGCCATCTCAACTTCCCACCAAGTCTCCAACTTGCGATCCTGGCTCCAGACTGCAGCCATCTCCGGGCGTGTGTAGCGATCAATCACCTTGTTGTGCCTCCCAAATCGTTTACTTGCTGTGTATCTATTTGCCCTGTCCGACGCGATGCATATCCAACACCAGATGAACTTCACCGCGTCCGATATTCAAGGTCTTGGCAATCTCATCAACGGAAGCGCCCTGATCACGCAGTCTGACTATGCTCTGCGCGTGTGCTTGCTTGGCCGAAACTGCAGCGGAGGATTCAGGGCTTTCCGCTCTGCGTGCAGAGGCACCTGAATCCAGCACTCGCGAACTGCCAGTTG
This sequence comes from Candidatus Omnitrophota bacterium, assembly GCA_029558215.1. Lineage (GTDB taxonomy): Bacteria > Hinthialibacterota > Hinthialibacteria > JAKQFZ01 > JAKQFZ01 > JAKQFZ01. The sequence goes on along the minus strand of JAKQFZ010000889.1, from coordinate 12,057 downwards.
TGTTCAGCGCACTGTTCGCGTTTTTCACCGTCTCGGACAGTTGTGCCTGGACTTTCTCCGCACGCTCAATGGAAGCGTCCAGACTCACCAGAGACTCGCCCACCGTCTGTTCCACTCGCTCCACAAGCGATTCCAGGGATGCTTGAAGATCCTCAAGGTGCGCCTTGTGTTGGTGCTCTCTGTCGGCCGAGTCATGAGAGTCTGGCTTGTTCTCTTTTCCCAGAGTTCTCGACTGCTCTCTGCCTTTGGAGCGCAGAATGCTCAGCAAGAGCACCAACAACAGGACATCCACCACGACTTGCGCGAGAATCCATGGACTCATGCTCTACCTGATGCTCCGAGTTTCAGCGAAACCAACATCCGGCGTGGCTTACCAGGAAAGATCCCGACGTCTCTGTCAAACAACAATATCAATGTGATGACCTTCCTCTAAATCGGTCTCACCCGCAGGCGGGTTGCCCTGATCTTTGTCCTGCTGTGTAGATGCGTGCCTTTGCTCTCTCTCCTGTGCTCCTGTCTGTCCTCCCGAGGCTCCGCGTTGGCGGCGAGGTTCAGACTCAACACGCGGGTTGTCTGTCTCCTTGATATTTCGGACTGTGCTCAACTGCTGTTGGCGTTCGTTCTGATCCTCTTGAGCCAAAAGGGTCTTGGCAAATTCCTGTGCTTGTTGAACCTGCGCCTGCGCCTGCTCAACGACACGGGCATTTTGCATGACACTTTGAATGTCCATGAGTCTCATTTGCCCGATCCTCCAGCCCTGTCCGACTTCCGGTCTACACGAACCTAAATCGCTTCAACTTCGATTTCAGCCGTAACAGAATCCTGGTATGCATCTGGCACACACGCGATTCCGTCACTCCTAGAACGATTCCGATCTCCCGAAAGGTCATTTCGTCGAAATAATACATCGCCATCATCGTGCGTTCCCGTTCCGGCAGGTCACGCATGGATTCCAGAAGACGCTCTTCCATCTCCGTCCTGTGCGTCGCGTGACGCGGATCAACTGTTTTGGGATCCTCGACGCTCTCATGCAGTTCCACGCCAGACTCATCATCAACAGACAACGACTCGTCCATTGAGACCGTGGGAACGGACGCGAGAATTTGAAGCACTTCGTGCATCTCACCCAACGACATACCTGCTTTCTCTGCGACTTCTTCATCCGAGGCGGGGCGCTGCAGATTCTGTTCCAGTTCAGAGTAGGCTTTCTGAAGCATTCTGCTGCGTTTTCGGATCGTGCGAGAGACCGGATCGTTCGTCCGGATGGCGTCGAGAATGGAACCTCGGATCCGGGGAACGGCAAAGGTGGAAAACTTTGCTTCCCGGGTGGGATCATAGTGGTCTGCGGCCTCGATCAGCCCGACGACTCCGCTCGAATAAAGGTCATCGAAATCCAACACTCCTTTTCCAATCAACGATGTATCCACCAGCCGTGCCAACACGTAGTTGACCAGGTGCAGCTTGCTCTTGATGAAGTCAGCCCGCTCATCCTGAGTGGCAAACATCGGACTCTTCGTCTGCGGGTCTGTCGAGTTCACCGCTGTCCTACTCTCTGTCATCGGCATTTCTCCGACGTTACTTGAAAATCAGGCACTTGCATTCACAGTCCTCTTCACGGTTGCTTGAACGACAAACCGGCAACCGGAATTGTCGGCACACGCATCTTCTTGAGCCTCTCGATATCCGATGGTTGAAGGACAGTCCGTGCGGGTATCAACACGGCGCCTTCCTGTGTCCCTGGGTCGGGAATGTCTTCCGAAAGCCTCATCCCCGGTCGGACATCCAGAACCGGCACCCAACACGTGACGATCTCAACGTTCTGCCCATCTACTTGCACGACACCCGAACCTGACTCGTCCTCACTGTCCTCATTCGAAGTCGGCGGCGTGGAATTCGCCATCGCGATGACCGTACCGACCACATAACCGATCATGCCGAATCCAAAGGCGGCCATAGTGGAGCGGGCGAGAATGGTCATTGAATCGGCCGAAGCCAAGACACTCGCGATCATCACGCACAGCATCCCTGCTGTGGCCATTGTAACCATCAGCCGCTTTCTGAGAGCCAGCATCTGCTCCCGATGCTCTTGCAGTTCGATCTCATCCATGTTCAACGTATCATCACCGCCTGAATCGTTCCATCAAAAGCACTACTTGATCCGCAGATGCTCCACAAAACGAGACCAGAATCCCTTTCGCGGTCTCGGCACCGATCCATTATGACTCTCCAGGAGATTCGCCGCAAGCGTTCTCAAACACCGCGAGGCATGGCAATGAGGCGCATAGAGAATAAACGGCTCCTGTCGGCGTATCGCGGCCCCGACATCGGGATCCTTGAGCACATGACCCCAATAACGAATACCCATGTTCATGAACTGCCGACAGACCAGCACCATGTTTTCACCCGCTTGTGCCGCCTCACGTTCATCGCCAGCCATGTTGACCACCAAGCCAAGTTGCACTTCGACCTGACGGGTTGAGAGCACTTTGAGCATTGCATAGGCATCCGTGTAGGCGGTGGGCTCAGGTGTGGTCACAACGAGCGCCTCACGAGCTGCCGCCACAAACGCCAAGACGTTTTCAGAAATACCCGCAGCCGTGTCAATGATCAGAATGTCCGTCTCATCCGCGAGATCGGAAAACTGGTTGATCAACCCCTCCAATTGAGCATGACCCAGGTTGGCCAACTCAGTCACTCCAGAACTGGCGGGAAGAATCCTGACGCCTTCCGGCCCTTCAACCAGCACTTCCTCGAGTTTGCGCTCACCAAAGATCACGTGTGAGAGGTTGAACCGCGGATGCACATCCAGCAGGATGTCCACATTGGCCAATGAGAGATCCGCATCAATGATCAACACGCGTTTGCCGGCTTGTGCAAAGGCAATAGCAAGATTGGAGGCAATGTTGCTTTTGCCCACACCACCCTTGCCACTGGTGACGGCAATAATGCGCGACGGCTCGCGGGTTTCGATCGGCGGAAGGGTTTCCTCCTTCTGCTTGATCAACTCGCGCAACTTTGTCGCCTGATCCACTCCCGACATTCGACTATCCTTCGTTCCCAGTATTGTGACCGGTGCGACCGGCTTCATTCAGTCCAAGCACAAAAAGCCTTGCCAGCCGATCCGGCGTTGCCTTCTCGATGTCTTCAGGTACATTCTGACCGGTTGTCAGATAGGAAACCGGAAGCGATACCTCTTTCAGAAGGCTGGCAATCGCTCCGAAACTGTTTGACTCATCCGTCTTGGTGATGATCAGGCTGGACAAAGGCACCAGTTCAAAGCGCGTGATGACGTCCATTAGGTCATCATATTTCGTGGTGGCCGAAAGCAACAGATGTACCTGAGCGGGTGAGGCCGCTTCCAAAAATCTCTTCAGATCGCTCATCTGCTCCAGGTTCTTCTGACTGCGTCCGGCGGTGTCCACGAAGATCACATCAACGTCCTGAAGGCGATCAATGGCTTGTCGCATTTCCTCCGGCGTGTAGACAATCTCCAGCGGTACACCAAGGATGTCGGCGTAGCGCTGCAGCTGATCTGTTGCGGCCAAGCGGTACGTGTCTGTCGTGATCATCGCAATGCGTTTGTTGGAGTGCAGACAGAAAGATGCCGAGAGCTTTGCCAGGGTTGTCGTCTTGCCAACTCCAGTCGGTCCGATGAGCGCGATGACCTTCGACGATTGGGGGATTGCCTGAAGAGGCTCCACACAGGACAGGGACGCAGTCAAGGTTCCGATCAAGTGCTCCTGAAGCATCTCCAGTGTGGCACTTCCGTTCCCGTGTCTTTTCAGGGCGTCCGTCAGCTGCAATGCATAGTCCTCTGTGAAACCGAGAACACACAACTGTCGGAAAAGATTCTGAACCGGCGTGGGCACTGACAGCTCAACCTCGTCCCCAGGAGAATGCGGTTGCCGGATGTTGCCCAACACATCTTGAATCTGGAGCATTCCAGCCTCCAGGCGCTTCATGCGTTCTTCAAGGCTTATCACTTCCGGAGTCTTTACTTGCTCGTCCGACACCGTCGGAGCAGCGGGCTTGGCAATGGCAGGTTCCCCGGAAGGTTGTTCGGCAACGGGACGCGAGGTCTCGGGTTTTCGCTGAACGAGATCAGTCAGGAAGTTCATCCCAACACCCGCCGTGACTTCAACACCCGTGCGGCGGATCAGGCCAAAGAATCTCTTGATCTCGCAGGGCTTCGTCTGAAGGATCATCGCCTCTGGACCCAATTCCGCACGCAGTTGTCTGAGCGCCTCATGGAGTTCCTCCGCAACGTACTTCTTGACTCTCATCGCTTTCCGTCCATCCCGTCTCCGAGCCACTGTCCGCTGGCTGGCCTTTGGGCAATACCTACGCTACCGAACACTTGACCTGATCCGAAATCCTGGCTTTTCCACAACTCGACCTTACCGTCTCGCTTCCTGAGCTGCCGGCTCCCAGCGAACCACTCCCGAACTCTGTACCTTGGCATCAGATGCCACTTCAGTGTACGACATAACGACAAGGTGTGGCAAGAAACGCTCCACCAAAGCGTGCAAATGGGGACGCAGCTGGGGATTGGTCAACAGCACCGTCTGAAAACCTCTCGCCGCAACCTTTTCCATTTCTTCGCCAATGCGCTCCAGAAGCTTTCGGCTGACCTGAGGATCCAAAGTGAGATAGGTTCCTTCTGTAGACTTCTGTATCGCTTCAACAAGCGTTTGCTCCAGCCGGGGTTCCAACGTCATCACGTACAGATTCCCATCAGGAGCCAGAAATGACTGCGTCAGCGGCCTGGCCAACGCCGTGCGCACCAGTTCGGTCAACTGCGCAATATCCCGGGTGGCATGGGCGGCGTCCGCAAGTGCTTCAAGCACGGTTCCCAGATCACGAATGCACACACGCTCACGCAGCAACATCTGCAGGACTTTCTGAATCTGCCCCACCGTCAGCAGGTCGGGAACCAGTTCGTTGACGAGGACGGTATGTGTTTCCCGCAGCCGATCGATCAGGCGTTGCACGGCTTGTCTGTCCAGCAGATCGGGGGCATGGGCGCGAATCACCTCCGTCAGATGCGTCGCAAGAACGACGGAAGGCTCAATCACATTGTAACCGATCATCTCGGCGCGCGCGCGTTCGGACTTGGCAATCCAGCGCGCAGGAAGACCGAAGGCAGGCTCCTTGGTCGCCACACCGGGGATGTCGTCCACCGGCTCTCCGGCCTTCATCGCAAGAAGACGGTCGGGCATGAGTTCGCTGCCGGCAACTCGGGAGCCTCGAATTCGAATGGCATAGGCATTGGGTGACAGTTGCATGTTGTCACGAATTCGAATCGGCGGAACGACGATACCCAAGTCCAGGGCAATCTGGCGTCGAATCAAGGTGACTCGATCCAGAAGATCGCCACCCTGGTCGCGATCGACAATTGGAATGAGTGCGTATCCGACTTCTATCTCCATCGGATCCACTGCCAACAGAGATTCCACTTCTTCCGGTGAGCGAGTCGCTGCCTGTTCCTGTCGTTTCTCCTCTTCAACCTGTGCCTGAGCCTTGCGGTTTTCTGATCTTTGACGGGCTTCCGCCGCAAAGATGAACGCGCCCCCCATCACCAACAGCAGAAAGCCTATTGCAAAAGATCCCGTGAATATCGAGAACAGCCCCAGGCTTCCAAGTGTCGCCGCGAGCAGGTAGAGCACCGTCGGCTTTCCAAACATCTGGGTTGTGAGCGCTTCGCCCAGGTTGGTGTCCGAAGCGGCGCGTGTCACCACAATACCGGAAGCCATCGAGACCAGAAGCGCCGGAATCTGTGTGACCAGACCGTCTCCAATGGTCAGAATCGTATACGTCTGGAGAACACTGATGACATCCTGCCGCTCGCGTGCCATGCCGACAATGATCCCCCCGAGAATGTTGATCGCCGTGATAACGAGACCCGCGATGGCATCGCCTCGAACAAATTTCGATGCACCGTCCATAGCGCCATAGAAATCCGCCTCACGGGAGATGGTCGAACGCCGATCGCGCGCCTGTTGTTCGGTGATGAGACCAGCGTTCAGATCCGCGTCAATGGCCATCTGCTTGCCAGGCATGGCATCCAGGGTGAAGCGCGCCGCGACTTCTGCGATTCGGCCTGCACCCTTTGTGATGACGATGAAGTTGATGAGCACCATGATCAGAAAGACCACAAAACCAACGACCGGATCGTCTCGCGCCACCACCTGACCAAAGAACTGGATGACTGCTCCGGCCTTGCCTTTCAGATCGCCACCCACCTGAGACTCTCCAAGAATCAACTTGGTCGAGGCAACATTCATCGCCAGCCGAAACATCGTCACAATGAGCAGCAGGGCAGGAAATGTGGAGAACTGAAGCGGCTCGAGAATGTAGAATGAAACAAGGAGAATCAGCAGTGAGATAGCAAGGTTCAATATCAGGAGCAGCGACAGCAGCGAAGGGGGCATTGCGATGACCAGTATGCCCAGAATACCCAGAATCCCGACCGCCACGAGAAGATCCGTGGGACCGCCGAGTCTGGACTTTTTGCCTGTCGCGTCTGCCATCTTTGCCTCTGAGAAACCATCCCCTCACATTCCCCGTCCTTACCAAGGACGGCGGGGGAAGGTCTTTTTCTTTTTCGGACACCCGCGTCAAGAGCGCCGATTCACTCCCAGCTGTCTCCTGCTCACTATCCTGACGCTCCCACCAATGGAGCCGACGCCTTTCTGGCCGGAAGTCTTCGTTTGTGTCGCTCCCGCATTCGATACACGTAAGCCAGAACACGGGCAACTGCCTGATAGAGAACCTCAGGAATCCGCATTCCGATCTCAACCGAATGATACAACGCTCGCGCCAGTTCGGGATCTTCCACGATGGGAATCCCACTTTCCTCGGCGATCTGACGAATTCGCTGAGCGATGATCCCTCTGCCTTTAGCCAGTACCGTTGGTGCCAGCATGACGGCACGATCGTAAGCAAGCGCAACCGCGTAGTGCGTCGGGTTGGTAACCACCACCTCGGCTTCGGGCACTTTTGCCATCATGCGACGTTGCGCCATCTGCCTTTGAATTTGGCGCACACGGGCTTTGATCATCGGATCGCCGTACATCTCCTTCATCTCTTCCTTGACTTCCTGAACGCTCATTCGGAGGCTTCGTTCGAACTGCCAGCGCTGAAACGCAAAATCCACAAGTGCGATCAGGAGAACCACCAGCAGGCAACGCAACGCCAGAATGTAGAGCACTTCTCCAAAGACCAACAGAATACCCGCGGTACTGGAATACGAGGCATCAAAGAACCGAGGCAGATGCGCCTTCAGTGTGATATAGCAAACAATACTGATTGCCGTGATCTTTGCCAGTGACTTGAATAGTTCCGCCAGACTCCGCCAGGAAAAGACTCTCGACAGACCTGAGATGGGATTGATTCGATCCCACTTGGGAACGAGTGGTTCTCCGGTCATCATGAAGCCCACCTGAAGCAGATTTGACGTCAGTCCCGCTAGAACGATGAGGATGGAGAAGGGCAGGAAAATCAGAATCGTCTCCCAGCTCAGCCGAAGCATGAGTGCCATCGCTCCCGGGCGGCTCAGATCAACCGCAAGAGGATTCTGCAGATAGTGAACCAGCGTTCGACAGATGCGTTCGAAGATGTACTCGGACATGAAATACAGACCCAGAATCGAACACAGCAGAATCAGCGCATAGTTGACTTCAGGACTGCGTGAGACCTGTCCCTTCTTGCGCGCTTCTTCGCGCTTGCGCGGGGTCGCCGGCTCTGTTCGCTCGCCATATTCTGGGGTGTCTGGCATCCCGAACTCCTATGAGAACAACCGCCAGAGAACGAGTACGTCCCGACGGTACGAATTGAACAAGTACACCATGAACTCTCCAAAGTAGTCCATCGTCACAAGCATGAAGAAAAGTCCAAAGAGAATTTTCAGTATGAAACCGACGTTGATAATGTTCAGCTGCGGCACAGTTCGGGAGAGAATTCCCAGGACAAAACTTGAGAGAAGGAGCGACAGCAGCACCGGAGCCGAGATCTGCACCGCTGTCACAAAGATCGTTGCTGCCATGCTGAGCAACTGCATCTCAACCCCTGGCATGAAACGAACCGCACCTGGCGGAACCAGTTGGAAACTGTCTGCCAATCCGGACAAGACCCATCGGTGGCCACCCATGATCACGAAGATCAGGGAAGCCAGAAGGTACTGAAACTGCGCCACAAGCGAGACTTCCTCATCCGCCTGCGGATCAATCAGAGTTCCAAATCGAAACCCGATCTCCAGACCGATCATGCTTCCTGAGTATTGGACGGCGGCGAAGATCAGTCCCGCCGCAAAACCAAGCATGGCTCCCATGGTCAGTTCCTTCGGTATGAGGGTGTAGAAGAGCCAGGTGGTAATGTCTGGTGTCGCGAGGTTTGTCGTTGAGGCTGCCAGCAGGAGAGAAATCAGAAGTATCAGCGCGGCCTTGACCTGCCGCGACACATCGGGGCTTCCCAGCACCGGCGCAAAGACCAACAGCCCACCCACCCTGCACATGATGAGGAGCAGTTTGCCGAACTCATTCAACGACTGATTCAGGATGAGGTCCATGTCTTGTCGCCTGGATGAAAGATCCTTTCGTTCATTTCTAGCGTACTATGGCCGCCATTCTCAGAAAAAGGTTGATCGTGTAGTCCGAGAGCAGATCGATCAGCCAGGGCAACGTCAGAAGACCGGTGATCCAGACAAGGATGATCTTGGGAACAAACGTAAGAGTCATCTCGTTGATCTGGGTCACAGCCTGAAGAATGCTGATGATCAGACCGACTGCAAGTCCAACTCCAAGCATTGGAGCCGACATCAGAAGTGCCAGCAAGACCACTTCCCGTCCTATGTTGACTGCATCGAGAACGCTCATCGGATCTTCTCCTCGTTCAACGCACTTGCCGTGGCAAGTGGGACGAACAAACAAACGGCGACCGGCTCAACTGGGGATAAAACTGAGCCCGATCGCTCGAACAACAAGATTCCAGCCGTCTACAAGGACGAACAGCAGAAGCTTGAACGGCAGCGAGATCATCACGGGGGGCAGCATCATCATACCCATGGACATGAGAATTGCGGACGTGACCATGTCAATGATCAGAAACGGCACGAAAAGGATGAAGCCCATGATGAACGCCTTCTTGAGCTCGCTGATAACAAAAGCCGGCAAGAGTACCCGCGTGGGAACGTCTTCCTCAGTTGCGGGCTGTCCCAGGTTTGCCATGTTCAGAAACAACGCTACGTCTTTCGCTCCACCGGTGCCCAGCTGAAGCCACATAAAGCGCCGAATGGGCACGATGGCACGTTCCAGCGCAATCTGGAACGGCGTGATTGTCTCCTCGACAGAACGCCCCTGAACTTCCTTGACTCGAATCTCCGGTTGGATTTCATCGCTAAGATAGGGACCCAGTGCGGTGTCCTGGATCTCCTGCCAGACGGGAGCCATCAGGAAAAAGGTAAGAAACAACGAGAGTCCAACAAGAATCTGATTGGATGGTGTGGACTGTGTTCCCAACGCGCGCCGCAGAAAGGAAAGCACAATGACAATTCGGGTGAAAGAGGTGCAGAGCATCAGGATCGCCGGTGCCAGGGAGAGGATAGTCAAGAGAAATAGAATCTGGAGCGTGACCGCCACGTCTTTCGGGTTGCTTGAAGAGTCCACACCAACGGAAACGCGGGGAATCGGGACTCCCTGGCCTTGCACCTGAGAGACTGCGGTGGTCAGAAGCAGCAGTAACAGAACACTCCTGACCACTGTTCCGGTTGCTCTGCTCTGGACAAGGGTGTGCACTCTACGCATCACCACTCCCCCGTCGGAAACGCCCGATATATTCACGGCACAGTCGAACGGCACCCTGGAGTCGATCGGGAAACGTCTCCTGTTGGACGGCTTTGGCTTCCCGCTCCAGGTGATCTCGAAACTCCGCTCGCTTCATGGGCCTCGAAGTCGGCTCGTCACCCTTGACAGCAATGGCTTCATCAGATTCGGGAATCTCTGCGATGAGTCGAACTCCCTCGGGACCTTCCCCAATCAACAGCCTTCGATTCAGCACTCGCACGAGATGCAGCGAGGATCGCTGCGAAAGCGCCATACGCGAAATCACCTGCATATACCGTGAAGACCCGGGCAAACGAGTGCTGAAAAACCGTCTCAGAAAATACAGACCTGCTGCCAGAAAACCGACGACGATGATCAGAGCGTACGCCAGGCGGACGATTACTGAAAAGAGAGAGGGAATCCCCTTGTTCGCCACGGTGGTGGCAGAGTCCGTTGCATCATCTCTGAGATCGGTTGTCTGCTGCATTTGACGACGCACTTCGTCAATCGCTCTATCCACGCCTGGTTCACCCTTGGCCTGCGAACCAATCTGCTTAGGCTCTGCTTCATCCGCACGAGCGACAACCGCACCAAGAGAGACTGCAGAAGCAAGGAGACACAGCCCCACCATCAAGGCGAGGCCTCTTAGAAAACCAGACTTGGAGGAAACCTGTTTCTTCCAATGAGCGGGCGTTTGCAGGAGTGGGCATAGCCTGAGCGCCTGCAGGAGCTGGACTGCTCGAAATGAGGAAACACAAAAGCAACTCCATCTCTGTGTTTGACAGGAGTCAGAAAAAATGGGCACCACCCACGTAAAGAAACTACTGCTTCGCATCCGGAATCTCTTCTCCCGCTTCGGAATACGGCACCAAACCAAGACACGCCCTCAAAGATTCACTTGCTGCCGTTGCCGAGATCACTATCTCAGCGATTCGATGCGTTCTTTAAGGCTGAGAATCTCGGTGATGCGCACGCCGAAATTCTCGTCAATAACAACCACTTCCCCACGCGCAAAGAGTTTGTCGTTCACCAGCAGATCGACTGGTTCGCCAGCGAGCTTGTTCAGTTCAACCACATAGCCAGGACACAGTTCGAGAATCTCGCGAACCTTGTAGTTGGTTCGACCCAGTTCCACTCGGATCTCCATCTTGATGTCCAGGATCAAGTCCAGATTCGAGGGTTCTGACGGCTGCGCATCCTGAACCAATGGCTCAAACACCACGGGTTGTAGTGTTTGCGTTGGTGCCTCTGTTTTCCGACCTGATTGGACAGGTTGGGGTTTTGGCGCTGCTGCCTTCTTTGTAGGACTGGGTGCGGAAGCGTCTATTGGCTCCAAGGCATCTATGACATCCTTCCCAAAGAGACAACGCAGCATTCCTTCCAACCATGTGGGGAAGTCCAACAGGCATTCGACAAAACCTATCGGAGCCACGATGTCTTCATACAAAACGTCCATACCAGCCAGCATCTCGGAACCGAGCATAACCTGGGTCGAGTCTGGTCTGAGTTTCAAACCGTACTTGTCGGAGAGCTTGGCTGCCCAGATTCCCGCAATCTGATCCCAGAAATTCGCCAGAACTCCACGGTGTTCATCGGTCAGTTCATCCTGCATCTCCTGACCCGAAAGAAGACAACCCAGCCGGGCACAACTGGCGGCTGGGAACAGAAAAAGCATTGGGGTTTTCAAAGGGGGATTAACTCCCACAAAGAACACAACATCTTCGTCGGTCAGGGACTCCCGGATATCTTTGACGGAGAGACTTCCCACATCCGTAACACGGGCACCCAGTGGCTCTTCCGTATGACCGGCAAGAGCATCAGCAATGGATTCGTTCCAGAGAGTGCCGAAGGAATCCAAGACCACCTGGGCATTGTCGTCCAAAGCACTTCCGTCTTTTTTCTTCTCGATGTCTCCCTGTCCCTTCAAGAGGGCATCGATCTCTTCCTGCGACAGGCTCATGAAGCCACCTCCCTGTCCTCCTCCAACACCCGGGTGATTTTGATTCCCTTGTTTGCCCCATAGACCCCTGGTTTTGCTTTGAACCGATGCTCCGTTCCGACAAAGATATCAATATCATCGCGTAGACGCCTGTTCAGATGGACGGTATCCCCTATCTTCAGACTGAGTACATCGCCCACGGTCACTTGTTCGGTTCCCAAGACTGCGATCACTGGCACTACTGTTCCGTAAACTCGACTGTAGAGAGCGTTCTTTCTGTCTTCCGAGAGTCCCTTTCTT
>JAKQFZ010000850.1 GCA_029558215.1 Candidatus Omnitrophota bacterium | reverse complement strand
TCCTGAAAGGTATATCCGGTTTTGTTGACGGCGGGATTGCAGAACAGATTGGTAATGCTCCCCGCAATCGTAACAGGCACTCGATAGGGTCTGCCTTCGTGAAAAGCAGCCCAGACCTTGCGGACTTCTTCATTGTGCTTCTCAAAGTCAATCGGCTCTGTGAGGAAGAAACTCATGGTTCGCTGTTTGCCACTCCGGGTTGCAGGAGACTGAACCCAGTCCTTTCATCGGGAATTCTTGTCGCCTTGGCGTTGAGTATCTCGTACAGAACAACCTCAGCAACGACCCAGGTTTCCACCCCGGGCCTCAGACAACCGGTCATGGTCTGCCCTGAGCGTCCGAGAGCACCATGAATGTGCAGGATCGGCTTGCCCGTTTCCGTGGGAGCCAGCACGCCGACCGCAACGACCTCATGGGCACCGTCCACCGGCAGCAACATCGGTTCGGGCGGCATAGACTCGGAATCGCGCGGCCCGACAACAACCTGACCCGGACCGAGACCACCAATCAAGACGGCCTGGCCATGGTGTACACCCTTTTCCTCCGCAAAACGCTCAATGCATTCCGGAACAACATCTCCATCCTCAAGTCGGATGATGAACACCCGACCGACTCTGCCTTCGGTTGCTTTCATGGCCTTTCCACCTCCGCGGTGCAATAAGTCACTTCAACTTCTTTGCGGATACAGCATATCCTGAATCGTCGGAGATTTCAAAGCAGGTTTCGGTTGACGTTCCGACGGTGAAGTGAATAATGAACCAATACCGATAGGGACTCAGTCAACAGAATGGAGGCTCCAGATTTATGATCTACTCGGCAAAGCATTTCCTCGACAAGAGGCAGACAGGGCACCTGAGAAGGTTTGTCAATGAAACAATCAAGAGGTGGCAGGTTCCGGGAGTTGCCATCGGCGTCGTTTCCGACAATGAGACCGTTCTTGCCGAAGGCTTTGGGATTCGCGGCTTGAAATGCAAGTCACCTGTGAGTGCTGAGACCCTTTTCGCGATTGCATCATGCACCAAGGCATTCACCAGTCTTGCTGTTGCGATCGCTGTCGAGGAAGGGAAGATCAGTTGGGATACTCCGGTTCGGGAGTATCTGCCCGAGTTCCGTCTCTCCGATCCCTGTGCCTCGGAGCGCATCACGCCCAAAGATTTGCTGACGCATGCATCCGGTCTTCCTAGACATGACGATGTGTGGTGGAAATGCAACGATACCAGAGAGGAATATGTCCACAAACTTCGATTTCTCGAGCCGAGCAAAGATCTTCGTTCCAAGTATCAGTATCAGAACCTGATGTACATGGTCGCCGGTTACCTGGTCGGCAAAGTCTACGGAACCACTTGGGAGGCCTTTCTGCAGAGTCGGCTGCTCGATCCCCTTAAGATGACAGCCACCAACTTCTCGATCGCAGACTCCAGAAAGTCGGATGACTACGCCTTCCCCCATGTCACGATCAAGAACAAGACGAGAAGCACCGATTTCTATGACATCCTTGAGGGAGTGGGTCCTGCTGGAAGCATGAACTCCAATGTAACAGATATGCTCAAGTGGCTTTCGTTTCACTTGAATAAAGGTCTGATTGATGGTCAGCAGATCGTTCCAGAGGCCTGCGTATTGAAGACCCATACACCACAGATCGTCTGCGAGCCATCGGGATTCAAAGCCATGCCGTACCTGACCTATGCCATGGGCTGGCATGCCACGCAGTATCGAGGCTTTCGCCTGTTGTTCCATGGCGGCAACGTTGGCGGTTTCAGCTGCAACACGGCCTTTCTACCGGACGAGAATGTGGGGATTGTCGTCCTCACCAATCTGAGTAGTTCCTCGGTGGGGAAGATCGTCACCTATCACCTCTGTGATCTCTTGCTCCTGGGAAACCAGACTTCGAACAAGACGGTTTCTTCCAAGAGTACACATCGCAAGGGAGCGCGAATAGCCGACACATCTGCAGGCACCGGCCTGCTCGAAATGAAACCGTTGCCATGGAACGATCTCTACCAGGAGCAGGTGGATAAGGAGAGGGCGGAGGCCAAGAAGAAGCAACAGCAACAGCGCAGGAATCGAGTGAAGGGAACAAAGCCCTCACATTCACTGGCCGAATTTGTTGGGAACTATCGCAATCAAGCCTATGGATCAATGCGGGTCACTCTCCAGAAAGGGAGCCTGTACTGCGAGTATCAGGAGAAGGTTCTGCCCTTGGTGCATTATCACTATGACGTTTTCGAACGGGTGGACGCCTCATACGGTTCTCGAACACTCGTTGCATTTCACACCAGGACAAATGGACACATCGGGAATCTCTCGATTCGCCTGGAGCCCGAAGTATCAGAGATCATCTTTGAGAGAGTCCGTGACGGGTCGCCTGTTTAGTCGCTGGTCGGGTCTGTGGAGCAGTCAAAAAGAGATGACTATTTCTCCACGACTTTGTCGTACTCCCAGCCCTGCTGTTGGCACATGACGCGAACGTGCGCATCCCAGGTTGGTTCGGCATTGGGACGTCCACCATCAAAACAGTCTATCGCCAGGTAGACGAGATCTCTCTCCCCGACACAGTGGACGCTGTGCCAAGTAGACAGCGGGACACGGATCACGTCACCCGGCTCAATGGTGTGCGGAGCCTTTTCCTGACCGATCTCCAAACGGCCATTACCACTGAGTACATAGAAGACCTGTTCCGTGTCTTCGTGCTTGTGCAGATGAGTCCCTTTGTGAGGCTCGACCACCACAACAAAGACTTCCGAGCACCGTGATTCTGAACGGTCTATCACGATATCATTGATGTGAGTGGGAAACCTATAGCGCTTGAGATTCTCGGTTTTATAGACGTATTGCATGAGATTGGCGCACTCCTTTCAGAGAGACTGTGCTGGAATCCTTGAATTGTGTCATTTCGGATGAAGTTCCGGCTTTGCAGAATGAAAAAAGAAATCCCTCAAGGTTCCATAGACCCTTGTATCTCAAGAGAGATTCTTCACTTCACTCGCAAAGGGTCGCTCTGACACTGCTCTTGCCGTAAGAACAGGACTACTGGCCGCCGGTCTTTTTCTGGACTTTTGCCCAGGAATCCCGAAGGCTAACCGTCCGATTGAAAACCAAGAGCTTTTCTGTGGTGTCCGGATCCACACAGAAATACCCTTGACGCTCAAACTGAAACTGCTGACCCTGTTGGGCGTCTACGAGCGAGGGTTCCGCCACGCAGGATCGAAGTGTCTTGAGTGAGTCCGAGTTGATGTTGGCCGTAAAATCCTGTCCTTCGGAAACCTCATCGGGATCCTGCTTAAGAAAAAGCTGATCGTACTGACGCACTTCGCATTCGACGGCATGGGCTGCAGATACCCAGTGCAGAGTTGCCTTAACCTTGCGTCCATCCGGAGCATCGCCTCCTCGTGTTGCTGGATCATAGGTGCAATGAAGTTCAACGATCTCGCCTGTCTGGGAATCCTTGACGACCTCCACACACTTGACGAAATAAGCATAGCGCAGCCGGACTTCTCTTCCAGGTGCCAGTCGGAAGAACTGCTTGGGCGGATCCTCCATGAAGTCTTCCTGCTCGATGTAGATCACTTTGGAGAAGGGGACTTTTCGAGTTCCGCCATCCGGGTCCTCAGGGTTGTTGATCGCCTCCATCTC
>JAKQFZ010000821.1 GCA_029558215.1 Candidatus Omnitrophota bacterium | reverse complement strand
CCAAGCGAGGCAAGCTGTCCAGCATCGTGGTTGTTGCCGAAGGTGCGGGTTCGTCAATGGAAATCGCCTACCGCATCGAGAAGACACTGGGACTGGATGTTCGCGTCGCCGTCATCGGACATCTGCAGCGTGGCGGGATTCCAGTCGCTCCGGATCGCGTGCTTGCTGCGCGTCTGGGCAAGGCAGCCGTGGATGTGCTTCTTCAGGGTGAGACCGGAGCCAAGATGGTGGGTGTCATAAGCGGCAAGATCAGCGTCCATGACTTGGAACACTGCTGGACACATACAAAGAAGATTGATGCCGAGATGGTGGATCTTGCCAGAGTGCTGGCGATCTAGGAGAGCATTCCTAAAGCGAGTAGCATAGTATGCAAGACAGCCGGTTTTCCGTTCTCATAATCCCCCCTCTATCCCCCCTTGGTAAGGGGGGTAGGAAGGGTTGTAACCCAGCCACTGCTCAGAACGCGCGTTGGCCTCTGCAATCCCCCCTTAGTAAGGGGGGTAGGGGGGATTCGTGCAACCGCAATCCCGTCGGGGCTCTTCCTCTGTGGAATGTAGCGTTTCTTTCAGAACATTTTACTGGCGCTTGTGCAGAAACGCCTGTCGGCAGGGTGGGTGATCTCATTTGAATATCGGTATTTCTGAACTTGCCGTTGTCTTTGTCCTTGCCCTCTTGATCTTCGGGCCAAAGAAGCTTCCCGAGATTGCCCGTGGGCTTGGCAAAGCCATGCGCATGTTTCGCGAGGCATCCAACGAAATTCAGCGGACACTCGAAGAAGATATCCGCGCCGAGGAAAATCGAAAACTCCTCAGCGAACTGAAGCGGGATGTGTCTACAACGATGAACCAGATCGAGGCTGATCTGGAAGATGAGGACTTCGATGAGTCGGACGACTCTGACGAGTCTTACGAACAGTACGAGGATTCGCGCGAACCGACTACCCCTGAACAAGCAGCGCCCTCTGATCAAACCACAAGTCAGCAAGCCTCCGTGGACACAGAGCAACCAAAGGATCTTGCCGGATAGCCAAAATCCACAAAACTGCAGGCGTTTGGGCGTAGCATTTCAACTCAGCAAGGCTGGCATTTGATGAAGCACAACCATACTCTCTCGTTCTCTCTTCTCAACATATTCGTTGTCCTGTCTGTGACTTCCCCGGTTTCGCAAAGCGCAGAGATCACTGTTCAAAACACACTTCCGAGAACAGATGTTGACGGCAGGATCATTGATGCTCACGACGGTTGTCTTGAATACTTCGATGGTCGTTTCTACCTCTATGGAACGAGATACGGAGAGACGGACGGTTTCACTACGGCGAACCGATACGTCTGTTACAGTTCTGACGATCTGAGTCATTGGACATTTCACGGGGAGATTCTTCAAGACCCGCCCGAGGGCGTCTACTATCGCCCCTATGTGAAGTACAATCCCAAGACACGAAAGTATGTTCTCTGGTACAACTGGTATCCGAGACTTTGGGAAGGACACTATGGAGTTGCCACATCTGATTCCCCACGGGGGTTGTTCGTGATCGAGAACTCCGATGTTTCGGTGACACGACCACGCCCGGGTGACCATGGCTTGATGGTGGACGATGACGGAAAGGGGTACATCATCTACACATCCATCGCTGAAGGGCACGGCATCTCCATAGAGCGGCTTTCCGACGACTTTCTCTCTTCTGCTGGAGAGAACAGTGGCGTGCTGGCGACCGGTTGCGAAGCCGCCTCACTGTTCAAGCGCGAAGACCGCTACTATGCCCTGTTTGATTCGTGCTGTTGTTTCTGTCCGCAAGGCTCCGGAGCGCGAGTCTACTCGGCAACTTCACCAATGGGACCCTACGCCCTGCATGGGAACATCAACCGCGACGAGCACACAACACCCATCATTCCAGCGCAACAGACCCATATTGCTCAGTTGCCTTCTGCATCAGGCGACGTCTTTATCTGGATGGGCGATCTGTGGGGATCGCGTCCGGACGGCATCAAAGGGCACGATCTCCAGCACTGGAGCAGCCCAATGGTTTTCCGTCCCGATGGCACCATTGAGCCTCTGAAACGAGAGGAATCGTGGAGTTTTGTGCTTCGTTCTGCTGCCGTTGGTCGTTGAGAGTTCATAGGCACGGGTCAAGGAAGAGTGCAGGAGTCGAACTGCACCTGTGCTCTGCCAACCTACGTGAACAGCGTTCCTTGACTGATAGCACTCAATAGCCTATATTACAAACCATCTGGAGGAGAGTAGAACCATGAAAAAGATATTTTTGGTAGTGTGCTTGTGCGCCGTTGTAAGTATGGGTTGCAGTATGGCGCAGATTCGCGCTTTGTTTGGTGCCATCGAGAAGCCGACCATCGAGTCAATTCGCCCACGTATATTAGGGCTGGACTTCTCGGGTATCAATCTTGCTTTTGACGTGGACTTGAACAACCCCAATTCCTTCCCCCTCAAGACTCCGAAGTTCAAGTACGGCTTGGACATTCAGGGAAGCAACTTCATGAAGTCCGAAGGAACTGCGGACATTGATCTTCCCGCCAAAGGCGTGGGCACTGTGGTGCTTCCAGCGAAGATTAAGTATCTGGACATCTGGAAGACGTACAAGGGGCTCAAAGATGCCAACCAGGTGAGCTACGATCTGAAGGGAGCCTTTGTGGTTTCTCCTTTGGGCAAAGATATCGAGTTGCCCATGAGCAAGAGCGGATCGTTTCCCGTTTTGAAGATCCCTAACTTCAGCAAGATTTCACTGGAGCCTTCCGAGGTCAGTCTCACTGAGTCGAAAGTCAAGGTCAAAGCAAACGTCACAAATCCAAACGTTTTCGAGATGGGTTTGGACAAACTCGGATACGTTCTGAAAATGGGCGATGTGGATTTTGCCGACATCAAGTCTACTCTGAGCAAGTCTCTGCAGGCAGGGGAGACCGGCCAGATTGAACTGGATGCAAAGGTCGGTGGACTCTCTGTTCTGGGAAGGATTCTCGATGGCGTGGATATGGGCAAACTCAGCCTTACGCCCGAGGGAAGTGTAACAACTCCTTACGGAGAGATTCCACTGCCAAAATAGATTCAAGTTGATCCGCCTCAAGCGTATCTTGAATTCCAAATCAACGGGAGGTCGTCTTTGATGGAGTCAATTATGGGTTTGAATTTTGGATTGGGAGCGCTTCCAATGCTCTCCAACGCAGAGACACGTTCCATCTGCGCAGAAAACCCCAATGGGGAGAGAGGTGCTGGGGCGAAGGAGATTCCTGACGCGGGCAACGCCGGCGCGATGCTGGGTCAGGGCTGGAAAGTGCGTCCGTGTATCACACTGGAACCTGGAACCACAACGACACTGGCGGATATCAAGGGTCCCGGCGTGATTCAACATATTTGGATCACGGTGGATCCAAAGGCGTATCGTGACTGCGTTCTGCGCTTCTACTGGGACAAAGAGAAGACGCCATCCGTGGAAGTACCCCTCGGTGATTTCTTCTGCAATGGTCACGGCATCCGTCACAAAGTTGACTCTCTCGCCGTTGCGGTCAACCCGAGCGGTGGCTTCAACTGCTACTTCCCGATGCCCTTTAGAAAGCACGCCAAGATCACGATTGAGAATCAGCGTCACGAAGCGATCTGGGGATTCTTCTATCAGATCAACTACGCGTTGACCGAAGTTCCAAGGGATGCCGCCTACTTCCACGCACAATGGCGCCGCTCCGTGACGACACGTGAGTATCCCGAACATGTGCTCTTGGATGGAATCAAAGGACAGGGGCACTACGTCGGAACTTTTCTGGCGTGGACGCAGATGTCCACGGGCTGGTGGGGCGAAGGGGAGATCAAGTTCTACCTGGATGGTGACTCGAAGTTCCCGACGATCTGCGGAACGGGAACCGAGGATTACTTCGGCGGAGCCTGGTGCTTTGGCGAGACCTATTCCACGGCCTTTCTCGGCTATCCGCTATGGCACAAAGTTGAGGGACAGGTTCCCAAACATGACCTTTACCGATGGCATATTCTCGATCCGATACGCTTTAAGAAGAACATGAAAGTGACCATCCAAGCGCTTGGCTGGTGGCCAAATGGCAAGTATGAGCCACTGACAGACGACATCGCGTCAATCGGCTACTGGTATCAGGTTGAGCCACACGCCACGTTCCCCCAATTCCCGGCAGTGCATCAGCGCTGGCCTCGATAGATGATGCTCAGACGGTATTCATGAAGGGCTTCGAGGTGTTACAGACTCGGAGCCCTTTTGTCAGAGGTTTGGGAGAGGAGAGGTTATTGTAGCGATTCCCATCGCTGCTTGGAGATATTTGCCTGCCGAAGGATTCGTGCCAGTAGATCTCGACCAATATCTCCAACGTGTGGATTGGGGATGCTCAGAGTCAGGTCGCCTTGGATCATGAAGGCGTGGTTTCCACCAGAGTATGGACCATCAAATCCACACTGGCGCAGAAACTTGACAAGATCACGTCGGGAGACTGGGCCGAATTTGGGCACTACGCCGCGGTCTCCTTCTTCACAGTCAGTTCAAGTCCGTCAATAACCGGAATGGAGAGATTCTTATGGATTCTGAAAAGAAGCCAGTCTTCCAGAACGCTTGCCAATTCTTCTCTACAGGCTTCCAGAGTCTGAGCGTTGGCGTAGACTCCGGGACAAAGAGAGATCTCGCCGTAATAGCTGCCATCCTCTTCAAGCAGCTCGTAGTGAGCGTGCTTCATTGAGGCTTCAAGGTATTTTGAGAGCATTCAGTCAGCCTCCTCTGAAAAAGGACTGTTCACAGACAGGAAACTACTCTTCGTCATGCGAACGTTCTTCCTGTTTTGACTACTATGAACAATAATGCTCGCAACCTCTGCAGAGATCAAGCTAATCTGCTGAAGAGGTGACCGTCCCTGCAAGACCGGTTGAGAAAAGATGGAACCCCTGCTAGAAATACTGATCGAGATGATCCTTGTGAACAACGATCTCATACATCATCCTGAGATTCTTCCATCGGAGATGCGGTTCAGTGACCAGATCGGAGCGGCAGACTATTGAGCACAGCCACGGAATCATCTGAGTCTTCAAATCGCCCGATGTCTGTCTTGGTTCATAGGAGTGTCCGTCAGACTCTGTTCCGAATGGCTTTTCCGATGCTGGCGGGAACCTTCGCCATGAACGCCTATAATCTGGCGGACACCTGGTTTGTTTCTCGACTTGGAACGCTTCCTCTCGCTGCGATGGGATTCACCTTCCCGGTCATCATGCTGTTGACTTGTCTGGCAAGTGGCTTGGGCACAGGCGTGACCACGCTTGTCTCGCACGCAATCGGGAGACATGATCACGATGACGCGGCACGGATCGTCACTCACGGCGTCATAATGACGGTCAGCATTTCTCTGCTTATCTCCATCGCAGGCTATCTGAGTATTGACGCGATCTTTGCGCGACTTGGCGCTCGCGGTGAGGTTCGCATCCTTGTCGGGCAGTACATGCGAACGTGGTATCTCGGTGCGCTCACGATGTCATTGCCCATGCTGGGCAACGGGATACTCATTTCCTCGGGTGACTCAAAGAGGGCAAGTCGTTTGATGATCCTCGGAACGGGTCTCAATGTCATCCTCGATCCGATCATGATCTTCGGATACTTCGGTTTCCCGGCAATGGGTATTCGTGGTGCGGCGCTTGCCACAGTGCTTTCTCAGGCGACGTCAACCGTTTGGCTTCTGACGCTCCTGCGAGGAAAACATCATCTGCTTGTCTTCCGAAAATGGCGACTGCGTGAGTATCGCGACACGGCAAGACGAATTCTCCGCTTTGCCGTTCCGAGCATGTTGAGCATGATGTTGATGCCAATCTCGGCGGGCGTTATCACCCGGCTGCTCGGCCGCTTTGGCAATGAACCGGTTGCCGCCGTCGGAGCCGCGGGACGCATCGAAATGTTTGCGTTCATGATCCCAATGGCGCTCGGAATCTCTCTCACCCCATTTGTCAGTCAAAACTTCGGCGCAAAGCGTCTCGATCGAATCCAGGAAGCATTGCAGGTCACCACGCGTTTTGCCATGCTCTATGGCATCGGTGTTGCTGTCGTGTTCTTTTGCGGCGCTCCTTGGCTTGCAGCTGTTTTCAGCAAAGACCCTGGTGTTGTCAATGTCCTTGTTGCTTATGTCCGAATCATCTCTTTCGGCTATGGCATGATGGAAGTGCATCGTTACTGCGGTTTTTTCTTCACGGGACTGCATCACCCTGCTTTTTCAACTGCATTGAACGCTCTTCGGGTCTTGGTGTTCCTTGTTCCACTCACGGTTTCGGGTGCGTACTTCTTTGGGGTGCAGGGTGTTTTCTTCGGAAGGCTCCTCACCGATCTGCTAGCCGGCACGATTGGACTTTTTTGGGTGCATCGCCAGCTGAGAGCGATCCGCGCCTCAGCGATGCGAACTGTGGAACAAGCGTAGGTGTCATTCCTGCCTCTCATCTTAGAATTGCTCGTCAACAGACGGCAACGGAGAGACGGCCTGACACATCGGCTGCTGCTGCTGGATGGGATCGTTCAATGTCGCTCCGCCGCCAAAGCCTTTCCGATCTCAGCGATGACCTCGGAGAACTCTTCCTTGGCCTTCAGCAGATGCTCTGGCACGCCATTCGGCGTTCCCATTGCGATTTCGTCAGGCAGTTGTCTTCGACAGATATCCGCAGCTCGTTTCAGGCAAATCCTTGCTTCCTCATTCACGGCATCTGAGTGCTCATCGAGGAAGGTCGCCGCTGCTGCTCGGCAGTCCAAGAGCGTCATGTAACAGAAGCGGCTCGCGTGGGCAGTTGTCTTTTGCGCTTCCTCAGAGAGTGACTTGAAGTTGGTATAGTCCTGCATCCATTTGTCAAACCCGAGTTCTCCGTAGAGATATTGACCTTTCTCACGCACCATCGCTTCGCGATGCCAGTTCGAGACGGCCAGATTGAGCGCGTCTATGAAAGCGTCTCGCCTGGAAGGAGGTTCTGCATATTTCTCATTGATGTATATGAGGGCTGGCGAAGAAGCTAGATCGATCTGCGAAAAGTTGTCTGTATAACTTCGCAGAAACAACCTGTCACCACCCTTCTCATAGCCATAGGCGACGGCGACATCCCAGCCAGGGTCGTAGAGCAATACGGGCATTCCTTTGTCAATTGAGGCAGTAATTTTGTCTTTGAAACGAAGCAATGCCGAGGGCGTAGGGTCGAAATCGGCGAAAGCTGACCAACCTGAGTATTTCTGGACAGCGGCAGTTTCATCCTCGAACTCCCCAACCGCTGCGGAGGGGCAAGCACCACTGTTGTCATTGCCGACATACCACCTCACGCGAAAGGCCATTCCCGACCATCCCATCAGATCTGAATACTTCGCGGGATGATCGGTCACCGCCAAGGCCGCCTCCAGAGCGCCGATGAACGTGCAGTTCTTCCCTTTACCCCAACCCAGTTCGGGGACACCGTCAACCTTCATGATCTTGTCTCCTTCTGAGTGCGCAGCATGAACCGAACTGTCCTTTTCCATCGTCCAGCCCGGAACCCCGGTGATACAAACCTCAGTTGGATTACCGACGGTTCCATCGGCGTTCGCTCCATGCACCGCACCTGGAGTCGAGATCTCCCGACCCTGTCCGGCAGCACATAGACACAACAGTACCATCTCGGTCAGAAATGAGAAAGGGGAAAGGGGTGATCGAACCACTGCCTTCATCTGTCAATCAATCCTGTTTCGAACGCTCTGCGCAAGTGCTGTCACGCGATCGACAACTTGTTCCCGATCGAGTCCCTCGTCGGACTCATCAAAGGCTTCATACCGGAACTGGACAGCGTAAGAGTTGAGTTCCAGAAGATCTATGAATTCCTCGACTATCTCTCCGGATGAGCTCAGCTGGGACATAAGCAAGGAGAGGTCATGCGTCCTTGGATACTGTCGGCCAAGGAGAGCCAACAACGCTTTGAGGGATTTCTCAACTGCTTGCTGGGCATGAAAGCCAAAAATCTCTTCTGCAAAAACTGCCAGATCCATCATACCGCGCAGTGCGGCAATGTCCTTTTCAGCCGCAAACAGAAGTCTAAGTGCTTCTTCACGGTCTTTCATAGAGAACACGTCCTTCTCGTAGAGCTCGCGCGATGATGTGATTTCGAGAGTGACGCCAACGTTCGACTTCTTCGCGGCTGTAGACCAATATATCCTTGGCTACGGGAAAACCCATCAAAGCTTGCCACAGCCGAGCCATCTCTTTGCGTCTTCCCCGACCCGGACTATAGGACGCCGACTCAATGATCAGAAGATCAACGTCAGAGTCTTCATGCGCCTTGCCGACGGCGTGTGATCCAAAAAGCACTATGGCTTCCGGATCCACTTCCCGAGCGACTATTTCGGTCATCTTCTTCAACTGTTCTTCTGTAATCAGAGCCATTTTCCGTTGACACCAAGTCCTAAGGACGCAATCTGCATTAGGCAAGTACCAGGAGGAGAGTGAACAGACCCCGCACCTGGAAGTGCTGGACTGCTCGAGATCTCACCAACTGATCTCTCGCCTACATTTCCAATCTACAGAGGAACGGACACTGGGTCAACAGAATATGGGGTGGGAGTTGGTTGGCACCTCAGAACATTGCAGTAATGTGAAGTGATCTTTGCGTCGTTCGTTCTGGCACTGAGTCAAAGGAACACACCTCGTTTGTTGAGCAAACACCCATAAGCGAGGGGATAGCCCACACGGTGTAAGCGTTGGCCTGCTCCGCGTAGAGCCCGCCTAAGGTATTTCTGAATACCGGTAGTTGAACCGACCTGAGGGAGCACAGTCACCGCTGACAACGAACTCCATGATGTTGTCGTCCTGCTGGATGTTGTCTGCCCATTTGAACTCAACGTCCACCTTGCTGGATGGCTCCAGATTGAGAAGACTCCGGGGAATTGCGAGTTCCATCTCACAGCCTTGAACAGCATAGGAAATCTGGCCTGCCGGTTGCCAGTTCCAACCACCTGAACTTCGCTCAAGATGGAGCACCTTCTCAGTCGCAGCAAGACGGTTCACAACGAAGTTGTAACCTTCCCAACCAGTCTTGGGATCGCGATCCGTGTTCAGGAAGAGCATCATCCATCTGGCATCTGTTCGCGGGGTGATCGGTTCGCGGGTCTTTACGTAGAAGTAAAGGTTTGAGTCATCGCGCGCCACTTTCAAGAGCACGAGATCATTGCGTCCGGTTGTGTTGACGTATGTGCCCGCGTCGCCCCAACCTGGGTGGCTGCGATGCACCGCGCTTCCAATGTGGTGGCGAAACTCGGGAGCAACGTCCCGCCAGTCTGAGAAATCTCCGTCAACCGTAATCGTCTTTGGAGAACTTGGCATCGGCAGAGGTCGGACACCCTTGAATCGCCGGATAAAACTGACCATCTGATAGTAATAATGATCCCGATGCCCGCCCTTCATCGGTTCGATGTCCCGACTGTATTCGTGATTGAATTGGTCAACAAACATGACCGGTTCCCGAACACCAGCAAACTCGGGCAGCCTCATCGCCACCCATTCGTTCCAGCCGGTGATGAAGATGAATTTCGGATCGACCTCCAGTGCGCGTTTCGCTTGCTCTTCGAAATTCAGTCCCCAGAAAACCGCATCTGGATCTTCTGACTTGTGCCCACTGTGATAACTCCGCCCGCATGCGCCTTTGCTCTCGCTCATGGAGCCCAGTCTGCCTTCCACGGCGTTCTGTGCCACACCGACGGTCATCTGTTCCGCTTCTCCCAATGCATTGCGAAACACGTGTTGTGGATAGACTTCAAGCCAGCCCCACTGATTCGGACCGCTGGGCCCTGCAAAGTAAGACGGCATCGGTTTGCGAAAGCTGAAGAAATTCCGGTGCTCGTCTTCCACGTGTGCTGGGTCCGCCAGGATGAGAGGCTTGCCTTCCCAGCAGAACCACAGATCAGGATACAGATTCGGGGCGTAGAGATCGGTGTAGAGTTCCTGAACCACCTTGGCGGGATTTCCAAACGGACACAAGAACCCTATCTGCGGTGTCCTTCCTCCGTCTCGGCGAACTTCTGAGAACACTCTGCACAGGGTCATATAACAGTTGCGGTAGGTGGCATTGTTGGTCACGTCAAAGAATATGACATCCACATCCGCGTCCGAGAGCATCTCCGCGTGTTTGCGAATTACATAAGCATCGTCGGAAACATAATATCCAAAGAGCGGTTCTCCCCAGTGATGGTAGGCATGCTCCGGTCCCCATGCGGGATGGCCAGCATCCTGCATCGCTTCGGGGTGCGCCTGGAGGATCTTGGTGACATCATGCGGACCCGTCTTGCTGTGCTGACCCAACCAGAGAAAGTAGAACACTCCAACGAAGCGGTCTTTTCGCGGGGCGCCAACTTCACTGTGTGTCGGCAACGCACGACCCAAACCATCGGTGGCAACCCAGGTGTCGCTGTAAAGATCCCAAGAAGATTGATTCGATTGTGTTTCTCCCATGGCTGAATAGGCTCCTAGATGAGTGAACAGGAATAGGATCACGATAGTTGTCTGTCTCATTGGTTCTCAAGACTCCCTATCTGAGTGATTCTCCGGTGCCGCCAAAACACAGCCAGAACAAAGACTGCATCGGCAACAAGGTAAGCAATAGCATACGGAACACCACCGGAACCAGAACCGTAGTTGTGAAGACCCTGCCTCAGCAGGAAGTTCACGCCGTAATAACACATGACCACAAGCATGAATGCCAGGATGCTCCCAACCGCCAAGCCAAACCGTCCCACCCAGTTGACAGAACGAGCATGCAACAAGGCAAGGTATCCGAAGAGACAGATCAGCGACCACGTCTCTTTGGGATCCCATCCCCAGTATCTTCCCCATGAGACGTTTGCCCACATGGCACCAAGAACAATGCCGGCAGTCAGCAAGAGCACTCCAACCTGAAGTGTGCGATAGAGGAATGTGACCTCAGACTTGAGCGCGTCCAGACCCTCCGGCTTCAAGGTCGAGCGCAGCAGAATGACATGCCCCAGCGCCCAAGCCTCTGCCATGGCGCTGTAACTGAGCATGATAACCAGTACATGCAAGACCAGCCAGAAGTTGCTTCGAAGTACTGGCACAATGACGGCGATGCTCGAATCGATCGGTAGCACCTGCGCCATGACCAAGAGCATTCCTGCGGTCAATGAACCAGACAGCATCAGCATCTTGGAACGCGAAAGTCCCTCAAAAAGGGCTGACACCAGCACGATCCCAAGAGCCATGAAAACCAAAGACTCGTACATGTTTGTGACCGGCGCACGACCACTGATCAAGACACGCAATGTAAATCCCCAAATCTGAGAGGCGATCCCCAAAACTGAAAGCGCCCAGGCAGCAACAAGAGCAGTTCTTTTCTCGACAAGTAAGGCAACAAGCCAGAAGAACGCGGACACAAGCAAGAGAATGGATGCCAACCGAAAAGGTTTGAGACGGTTGTAGTGCAGCTCCAGTTGTGGATGTCTCAAGTGAGACTTGGCGGCGGCGAGGAGATCAGCCAACCGATTGGCAGACTCCAATAGGACTTCGAACTGACTCTCTGCAACAGCCGTCTCCAGTGCTGTAAAGGCTTCAGCGATTACATCCGCATTATCAAAACCCGCCTCAATCGCTTGATTGACCGTC
>JAKQFZ010000815.1 GCA_029558215.1 Candidatus Omnitrophota bacterium | reverse complement strand
CGAGGGCGATGTTTTAGCCCGCCTGAGCTGGACGCACTGAGCAGCCTTCTGGTAGGCAATCCCAGGTATGAAAACAAGTCTTCACGCGATCTGATCTTCAGGCTTCGAAGAGCCCTGACCGCCTTTGAGAAGCCTGAGTTCAAAAGCTTCCTGGAGCATCCGCTCTATCTAAGTGCGGCGACAATGGCGACGGACTGGTATCTTGCCAGGCAGTATTGTCACGCCAAGGCTTCCGGGAAAGGAGCACCCACGCACCAGCAACTTCAGGACTACTACAGTCAATACGCCAACACCTATTCCACAAAGCCGGCACGCAGAGCAACCGTGCTCTTGTTGCCGATCACATCGGTTTCCACGTCAAGCCCCGTGGACATTCACTACACCACTCAGAAGAATCTGGAAAAGGCTCTGGCTATCGTCGAGAAAGCGCGTCAGGGAACACCTCTCGCTGAACTCGCAAGAGGCCAGGGAGTGGCTGGTGACGTATCTGAAGTCACATCGGTTTGGCTCCAGGAACCCTCCTTTTACGAAGCAGACACAACGCTGGCAAAGATGCAACCAGGCGAGATAAGTGATCCGGTTCGTTCCAGCAACGGTCACTATATTTTCCAACTTCACGAAACTCGTCCCTCTGAACCGATCCCCTTTGATGAGGTTCGGGACAGAGTTCTTTCTGATTACCTCTGGGCGCGGGAGATCGAAGCGTGGGATGAACTGCTCCTGCAAGCGGAAGAGTCCCTTGATCTCAAGCCCTGCGAATCGCAATAGTCAGCAATTAGGCTCTGACGCCGAAAACAAGATGGGAGATATCTGAATCATGTTGATACTTCGTATACTGATTCTCCTGTCATGTTCATCGCTCTGCGTACTTCTGATGGTCTGGCATTCGGCACAATATCGAGGGAAACAAACCACACTTTTCTTCTTCACCACCTGCACCGTCTACGCCATTCTCAGAGGGCATGCCGTCCGTTACATCACCACGCAGCAATGGGGAAGAGCCGCCCCGTACACTTTCGCGCATCAGACACTCCAGATCTGGGGTGAACCGATACTGGCGATCATCGGTTGGATCTTCACGATCTATCTCAGTTGGTGTCTTGCTGAGCGGATGCTGCAGAACCTTCACATTTGCTCGTCAAATCTCTTCGCACTTTCGGTGTTCGGGTTCCTCTGTACCGCAAGTATTTGCTATGTCGTCGAAGCGGCGGCGGCTTCCGCTCATTGGTGGAAGTGGTCATTGTCTCTCAAGAACGCATGGCTTGTGTCCGTGCCAGCTATTGGCTTGGTTGACTGGTCGGCTATCATCTCTGATTTTCTGATCCCGTTTCTGTTGTTTTTCCTGTCTCCATTGCGTGCAAAGGTATGGCGTTGGCTGCTTATTCTTCCCTTCGCGATACACATGTTGGGACACACGCCTTTTCAGTTCTTCCTTCCCATCGTTGGCTATTTCTTTGTTGTGGTTCATATTGTCATTTTTTTAGTCCCGTTTCTTCTCGCGTTCTGGGCTCCCTCATGGGCTAGACTGGAGTGTTCTGAGAATGACGCCCCTGGACGGAGTCGTGCCCGTCATGTTCCATTTGCCGCAGTGCTTGTTCTGATCATCGTGGGGTTTGGCGTCCACGCCAAGGCGGGATTTCCTCAAAGTCGCCTTATCTCGTTTGCTCCGATGCTGCTGGTGAGTTTGCTCGCCTTTGTGGGGTTCAGAGCCTGTGCCACGGGTCTTGCGGGCATCGCTTTGCTGGGAGCCTTTCACGATACTCGTTGGCTGGTCGCTGCGTCGGTTCCCCTGCTTGGAGTCACCGTCGCTTGGGGAAATGGCGTCACGTTGAAGTCTCTGTGGGGAAGCAGAACCGGAGACGATCAAGCAAGACCGAGAATCGGATACAGAAGGCTCTTCCTCTCCGCCTTTGCCATGCTTCTCTGCGCCTTGATCGCGTGGCGTGAATACACCTTTGAACAACGCTGCAAGGACTTCGAACAACAGGCTATCCGACCACTTATTGCCAAGATAGATCTGACTCCTGAAATACTCGAATCGGCAATCCGAAAAGCGCCTGATGACGCCAACTATCTTTCGGGTCTTGCCGAGATCCTCGAGACTAATCGGGCTCCCTTGCCCTTGATCGCGGCCCTTTGCGCAAGAGCCATTGAGGTGGATCCCGAATACACAGTTCCATACAGCATTCTTGCCACGATTCAGGCACGAACGGGACTGCTGGATCAGGCAATTCGAACCATGGAAATGGCTCACAAAGCAGATCCCTATGACGCACGAATTCTCAGTAACCTGGGGTTTCACTACCACCAGGCACATCAGGATGACAAAGCAGTCCAGACTCTCAGAAAGGCGGCGGAAATCAACCCCAGGGATCATGTTGTCTGGCTCAATCTCACGCAGGCACATTTGCAGAAAGGCGACTTGACCGCTGCTTTGGAGTGTCTGCAACGCGCAGAGAGACTCCGTGGCACTGATCCGGATATCAAGACGATGAAGGTCATGCTTGACTTGGCTGCCGGTCGTCTCGAACACGCCGAGTCTCAGTTGCGAGAGATTTGTTCCAAGCACCCCAGGGCGGTTCTCGTTCGCATTCAGCTGGCACGCCTTCTGAACGTGCAGGGACGCCTGGAGGAATCGTTGAGTTTGCTCGAAGAAGCCTCTGCCATTCAGGTTCTCCCGCTTAGAGAATGGTCGCTTCTCGCCCAATCCGCAGAGAAAGCGGGTGACAATAGGACACTTGTCAAGGCATTGAGAGCAACACTTCTGATTCAACCTGACTCGCTCTCCGTGATGGCAAAACTGGCTCAAGCATTGAGCAACACCCAGCGGCACGATGAGGCACGAGAACTCTACTCGGCTCTTGTTGAAAGAGAACCTGGCAATGCCATTCTTCACCTCAATCTGGGTGCAACGCTTCATGAACTGGGCGATCTGGAAGGTGCTCTGGATGAGACCAGCCGAGCGCAGGCACTCAAACCCGGATTGGCGGTGGCAGACTACAACCTCGGTTTGATTCGGATGGGACTGGGTGACTTTCGAGGTGCAATCAGTGCATATCGTTCGGCCTTGGAGAAAGATTCTGCGGGCGAGTTTCTGAAACAGGCCTTCGAGGATTTCCGAAAAGCACAGGCCCAAAGAGAACCCTCTGCCGATTGGGCGAACGTAGAAGCGATATTCAATGAGGCATTTGAGCGGCGGGGCGTCATGCCTCAGCCGACGAGATAAGCCGCGGCAAACCCTGTCTGAGCAACCATCATCATGAGGTACATGTGCTTCCAGGAGGGATGGTTTTCACTTCGAGCAAGTTGCTCAGGTGCGCGCACAATCAGATGGCTTACATAGGCACCATATCCCGCCAGGCCAAGACCGAGAAGAAGCAGCAGAACCCGATCCGCCGAGAGCACACCGATATGATGGTGGTTCATCCTTCGGAGAACGTCATAGGGCAATAGCAACCATGGAAGCGTGAGGAAGGGCGCGATCATCCAAGCGGCTTTGCGGGCACCGAATTTGATCGGCAATGTGACACAGCCACCAAGTTGGTCACCCCGCATGTCTGAGAAGTCCTTCGTGGATGCGGCACCCAACAGAAAAAGAAAGAGAACCATGCCCAAATACCAAGGCTCCCTTTGTTCGAAAACGCTGACAGAAGTGGCGCAACTCCATCCAGCAACGATCAGCAAGTATCCTCTGGGAACTGCGATGGCAAGATTTGAAAAGTAGAGAAATCTCTTAAGCCGAAATGGTTTGACTGAGTACAGCACCGTGGAAACAGTTCCCAGCAATGCCAAAACAAAGAAGTCTCCCAAACCACACAAGGAAAGCGCCCAGGCGGTCAGAAGTCCCACAGAGAAAAGAACACCTGTCAGGATCAGAATGCTCCGCTCCGTCACACGACCGGAAGGCAGTGGTCTTGAAGGTTTGTTGATGCTGTCAATGTCCTTGTCCGTGTACTGATTCAGGACATTTGAGGCAGCGTTCAGAATACTGGCAGCAGTGGCGGCCACAAGTATGAGAAACCAACGCCTCTGCAGGATTTCAAGCGCGGCAAGATCGGCGTCCGTGCGACTCCACGCTCCTATCGCGCACAGAGCACCACAGAATATCCCCGTTGCGGGCGGAAGCAGGGTGAAAGGACGAAACAGTTCCAGAAAGACTTTCAGGCCGCCACTATCCTCTGCGCTGATGCCTTTCAAGAGACCTGTTCCTCGATATATCTGGCGAGCACTTGGAGATTTTCGTTCGAAGGAACGACTTGTACGGCTTCAACAGCCGTCTCGACAAGCACGTGCAATCTCTTCTTTGAGCCTTCAATTCCGAGAAGGTTCACATAGGTTGTCTTGCCTGCGTCTTTGTGCTTGTCCTTGCTGCGGGGCTGTACTTCGTCGCTGGCGTCAAGGATGTCATCGGCGATCTGAAAGGCTCTCCCAATGGTTCTGCCATACTCGACAAGGGCATCACGTATCTGCCTCTCAACGCCGCAAAGGGTGCAGGCAATGTTCACCGAGGCCTCAAAAAGAACAGTGGTCTTGTGATCGTGGATGTAGTCCACCTGCTGCTGTTCCAAGTGGGAATCCTCAAGCGAAAGATCCAGGTACTGACCCACGATCATGCCTTTCAAACCGATGGTTTGGGCAGTGTCGCTCACCAGATCTGCAATCCCCGCCTGCGGAACATTGAGCTGCTTCGCATTTCGGGCGATCAGGGCAAAGGCTTCCATCAGCAGAGCGATGGATGCCAGGATGGCAGTGTACTCGTTGAAAGCCAGATGCACGGTCGGTTGTCCTCGGCGAACCTTGGCATCGTCCATGCAGGGGAGATCATCCAGAAGCAGTGACGATGTGTGGATGTACTCAATGGCACACGCTGACGGCATGATCTGCTCAGAGGCAAAACCGAGACAGCGGGCGATCTCAAGCATAAGCACCGGACGCAGCCTCTTTCCAGGTGCCGATACAATGTACTCGATAGCCTTGGATATCTGATTGTCTCGACCGTTGGCGGAAGGAAGGTACTGACGCAAAGCAATTTCGATGGCCTGTCGCGTTGTTGCAATCTGAGACTTCATTCTGTCTTTCATCCTGTCTTGGATGTCAATTTGGGAATCTTAGCAGTCTTGCTCGAAAGTACAAACCATAAATCAGCCGAGCCAGACAGGTCTTCGCCGCGTAGAGAACATCCGACAACCTCCATCCCTTGCGAAAGTAACTGGCCTCAAAGGGAAGAATCACCAGACTGGTGCGAACACCAGGAGCGATTCCCGTCATGATCGAGTGGTCTCGAAGACGCTCATACAGGTGCCGGAAGACACGTCTCATGTCTTCCGCCGATGGGGAGGTCTCCTGTTCTGCGTCGGTTCCAAGCAGGGGACGGAAGATGCAGATCGTGGGAAAAGCGCCCACACTGGTGATGTAATCAATGGCTCGAAGCGTATCCTCAATTGGCTCCAGTCCTGCGATGATCTCACCCGACACACGACCTTTGCCAAAGAGGTGCGAGGTGTGCTCAATCGCCTCAAAAAAGGCTTTTTGTCCCAGATGTATTGCTTTGCCAGGACAATGCCGTGCAAAGAAGTCGGGATTGTGAAACTCATAGCAAAATGACAGATGATCCACTCCTACAGCCTTCAGGTGATCATATTTCTTCAAGTCACGAGACGGCGGACACTGCACCCCAATGAGCAGACCGGTTTCCTTCTTGACCGCCACAACATAAGGTTCCACAATGTCGAGTGCATCTTCCGAATAGTACCCTGTGTTGAAATGAACAAAAGTGATCTTGTCCAACTTTCTTGCCGCTTGGCAGACTTCCACAACGTCTCTGACTGTCTTGCCCCCCTCTTCGCTCACACCCACATTGAGTCCGGTGGAGCAGAATCGGCAGTTCACCCTTGGCTCCATCTCCCAGAACTCGCAGACCTTGCTGGGATAGATGCCAAGAGTGGTGCCCTGCATCACACCAATTCGATGCATCTCGACTCCGGATGAAGTCTTCTCATCATAGAACCAAGGTCTGGGAGCAAGTCGAACGGGCACGGAGCGGCGGGGATCCACATGGATGAAGTATTCACCGTCTCTGCAGAAGAGCGTAAGGGGGGACTCGGCCGCAAATCTTTCAAAAACAGGGACGTTGACATAGAGACGGCCTGCCAGGATGAGTTCAACCCCGCTTCCCAGACCCGCACGCGTACGCAGCATGGGTCTCCCGTCACGTTCCAGGTCACAGGAAGAGTCCAATCTGACACCGTGGCAGAGAAGAAGGAGTTTGAGTTCGCCTTGGTTCATGGGCAAGTCATATACCACAGTCCGGGATTGAGTCTCAAGCGTTCACTCCGTCTGACCCGACGTATTGGGCAGAACTGTAATCTCATGGCGAATGATATCACCAAACGCACCGAGACCTTCCTTGTGCATCTGCCAGTCGGTGAGATAGTCACCAGGTTTTTCCGGAGCGTAGATCGTCATCGTCCAGGTATAGGTTTCTTCAGTTTCAACAGTCACGCCCTTTGGAATGCGATGCAGAGGTGCGGCAAAAGGATCCGAACCGTCCACGGCAACAAGTGCGAATCCATGTTCTCCATCCCAGAGTACACTCTTGTTGCGGTAGATTACCTTGGCATTCCTGGCTTCACCTGCGATCATTGTCTCCGGAAAGGTGTGAGAAACCACTTCAGCAGAAAACATCTCTCGCCTCGGAACTGCCCCGTAGTACCGACACACACCGCTGTAAATAGCCCACGCACAACAAGACTGAAAAAACGGATCCCGAATTCGATCCGCGGCAGAACCACTCAACTCGACCAGAGCGGAAGGCTGTTCAGAAATCCTCACCTGTCCAACAAATGAACCCTGTCCCCGACTTGGGACTGAAGATGCCCACTGGAATCCTGCTCCGGCCATGGATGATGTCAACGACCGTTGAATCGCGTCGGCAAGAAGTCTGCTTCGCATGCTTCCCTGATCATATCCCGACGCAGACTGAGCACCGTAAAACGTTGCGACTCGCGGCGCAGGCTCCACAACATGCGGATCACCCAGAAGATCCTGGACGCTCAGAAGGACAGTGATATCCGTCGCTCCGTTCGGATCATACTGCCCCGCCAATGCAGCACAACGTATGTCATCGTTGCGGCGACTCGTTGCTCCCTGAGCCGTATCACAAAGACCCGTGGAATTCGCATAAACGATGCAGGGGAAACCGTTCTGAGAAAGCCAGATGTAACTCGCTTCCTGCCATCGTGGCTTGCCGGAAATGCCCTCAACACGCTGCCTGACGTGCATATCCCGGGCGACACTCAGATCAGTTCCCTCGGACTCGAGATACACCTTCACGCGCTCAGCCAGTCTGACGCCGACAAAGTCTGAAGGTTCATGTCCTTCCACAACAGCACATTGCAGTCTCCAATCCGAGCCGTCCCAGAAGTACCCGCCTAGAGCAGAAAGCATGACACGTTTGCGAAAAATGCCTCCAGCGCCAACTCCGGCAAGAGGTGTCTTCTCAAGCAAAGAATCCACCGATGGGGATTCCTGAGAGAATCTTCGTTCCAGCAGTTTCGAGATGTCGTCCCCATTGATCGACATTCGCACAGATTCGTTCAACCCAAACTGCGCTGCAGTCCAGTATATCTGTCTGAATGCCCATTCAACTTGAACCTCATCCATCCCCTCCAAAATCTCTTTCGAAAAGTCTGCATGAAGGCCATTCTGAAGAACCCCAAGATTCAGTATCGTGGTTCCTGAAGGAAAAGCGGTGCACAAACCCAGAGAAGCTTCCTGGGGCGTTGGCCCCGCAATCAATGCCTGAAGGGCGTCCTGAGGCGACCGAATAGACTCACGCTCCACGGCGTACGGATTGCCCTCCCGCGTGAGCAAAACGATATATGCTTTCGAAGCGAATGCAGTTGTCCGTATCTTTGCAGCAGCATTTCCTGACTTGTCATTGCGAGTATTGGCAACAGACTGGATATAGTCTGAGAGTGGCTTTCCCTCAACGAGGATCTTCACCTTCTCTTCCTTGCCGAACGGCTCCATCGTCCAGAAGAACTGGAGGAATATGAGTTCACTCTTCTGGTCATCAAGTTGCTTGCCGGCCTCTTCCGAAAGATTGATCTGGACACCGTTCTCAAAGACCTCCATGTCCAGAAGTTTCGTTCCTTTGGCAATCGCGGTGGAAACTCCAGCGGAAACTTCGGCCTCGGTTGGGCCTTCAAGAAGCGCCGTAACGGCATCCTGTGGTGTTTCGAGCCCCTCCCGTTGAGATGCATGGAAAGTCCCAAGGTCTTTGACAAAAAAGACCTGCCCCGCAAGGCAGGCTGTTTCAGAAAGAAGAACCAAAAGGAGGACAACTGTAAATGGAAACCAAGAGGGCCTGTTCATCAGATTCAACAAAACGCCCCCGCGTTCAAGTGTATAATACAAAAATCCACGAGAACAGTATCACCATGCTGCGGCCCCAATTCGAAGGTTGCTGGCCTCTGCGTCCAACAGAGAGTTCTCCCATCGGAGACCGGTTTCCCAATCTCGAACGGCCCTATTGGTAACCGTCCCACTCGTCATTCGTCAGGCCAGACGCAGGCCAGGTCGGTGTTGGCACAGGCGTATTCGTTGCGGTTGGTGTGTTGGTCGGTGTCGGAGTCGCCACCGCAAAAGTCCTGGAGTCCTCTGCCACGATGTCAAAGTTCTCGTCAAGGATGCGCATCTTGAGAATGACTGGGCCGTCATCGGGTATGACCGACGAAAGCGTCGTCTCGTAATTCCTCAGGTTCGGCGACGCCGCCATAAAGACAGCAGCGTTCTGCTTCAGCAGACCACTAGTGGTCCACAGCGACGCGTGAATCCTGGCACCTGACTCCGGAGTGATGATTCTATAGTCAGTGCGAACTCGGATGCTGTAGAGTCGCCACGTCGTCAGAGGTTGGGAAATATCCGGTTCGGTGGACGTGATCTGCATTGTATACCATTCGGTCGGAGTCGGAGTCGGGGTTGCAATGCTGTACACCCTCGAGTCCTGAGCCAGAATATCCCAGGCGCTCGTGACCAGCGCCGCCTTGAGAACCACGGTGCCTGAATTGGGCATCACGGCTGAGACGGACACTGTCATGGTGCCAGATTTTGTGACTACAGGAGAGGCAGAACTGGTGGCAAGAACGCCAGACTGATCATAGAGCAGCGCCGCATAGCTGACGCCGAAGGTTGAACCTTGAATCGCGTAACCGGATGTAACCAGCAACGAGTCGAGTTGATTGGGCTGGAAAACCGACCCTATGGGCGGAGTGGTCTCCAAAATGTGAACCGCATAGGCGAGCGGAGTCGAAGTCGGCGTACTAGTTGGTGTATTTGTCGGAGTGCTGTCATCAGTTGGCGTTTCCGTCGGCGTCTCAGTTGGAGTGTCTGAAGGTGTATTGGTCGGAGTCTCCGTTGGTGTGTCCGTCACTGTAAATGTCGGCGTCTCCGTCGGGGTATCCGTCGGAGTTTCCGTCGGCGTCACGGTTGGAGTATCGCTCGGCGTTTCCGTCGGAGTGTCCGTCGGCGTGTCGGATGGCGTCTCTGTCGGAGTATCCGTCGGTGTCACCGTTGGTGTATCGCTCGGCGTTTCCGTCGGAGTGTCCGTCGGTGTGTCGGATGGCGTCTCTGTCGGTGTATCCGTCGGTGTCACCGTTGGTGTATCGCTCGGCGTTTCCGTCGGA
>JAKQFZ010000803.1 GCA_029558215.1 Candidatus Omnitrophota bacterium | reverse complement strand
GCAAATCCTCGATCAATCGAGCATTTTCCTTGCGCAGTCGGAGCAGTTCCCCAGCGCGTTCAATGGTGATCTCGGCTTCAGAAAGATTGAACGGCTTGACCAGATAGTCAAACGCTCCCAAACGCATGGCATCCACGGCGGACTCCACGCTGGCATGACCGGTCATGACAATAACGATGGTGTTTGGATACCGCTCTTGAACCACCTTCAGCAGATCTCTGCCCGTCATCTCGGGCATCACCAAATCTGTCAGGATCACGTCAACGGGATACTCTTGGAGTTTCTCTGTCGCTTTCAGTGCGTTCTCAGCGAGAAGGACATCCGGATAGTGCTCACTGATAAAGTCCCCAAGCAGGTTGCGAATAGACTCTTCGTCGTCCACAATGAGTATTCGCAAGTCGTTTCTCATGCGTGTCAGTCCTTCCCGCTAGTGCGGTGTTCGTAGCGCCTGCGCCGCTTTCTCGGGCGCTACTGGGTTGATGTGAAATCCAATTCCCCATTCGAAGGCAGCACGTTCCAGCACTCGGGGGATGAATTCCATATGCCAGTGGAAATCCTGAGGTACGCTACGCCAGTTGTCCGATTTGGCTTTCAGGTTCGGACTGCTGTGCAAAGCCATATGCAGGGCAGGTTCGCCCAGTACGGAGTCAATCTTCGTGGCAATGGACTGAACCGTCTCTGCCAGATGCTCCAACTGGGTATCCGTCTGGGACGTGTAGTCCGACTGATGCATCTTGGGAAGCAGCCAAACCTCATAGGGGCTCCTTGAGGCGAATGGGCAGAAGGCCGCATAGAACTCATTCTCCACTACCATGCGTGTACCCATTCTCAATTCCTCGGTCAACACATCACAGAACACGCAACGCTCCTTGATCAGGTAGTAACTGCGCGCTCCGTTGAGTTCCTCTTCCACGGCAGCGGGCACCTTGGGCGTGGCGACAATTTGCGAATAAGGATGCGCCAGCGCCGCACCCGCGCGCCTTCCTCTATCATAGTGAACCATAACATAATGTAGGCGTCGGTCTCCAGATAAATCTGCCATCCGGTCTCGATAGGCACGGAGCCCCGCCGCGATCTGCCCGCGCGTGAACTCTGAGAGATGTGACGTGTGCTCCCGACCATGAACCACGACCTCATGGGCACCCAAGCCGTTCATGAAGTCAAAGACGCCCTTTCCCTGCGGGTTCTCAGCGACTTCCGTCTGCAGGATAGGCGTCCGATTTGGGAAAACTCTTACATGCCACTCGTCCGGTCTTTCAGCCTCCATCCTGTCTGTCCACAACGATGCAGGCGTCAGAGCCTCATTTCCGGGGCAAAAAGGGCAGGATGACGCGGAATCATCTTCACGCAGACTCGGGAAGAAGCTCAAATCGTCTATAATCTCAGGAGCTATTGCCACCCATCGTGTGGTTATCGGATCTCGACGTATCTCAGACATTACGGCTCCCGGTTGTCTGGCATGCCCGCAGCGGTTCTCTCGGGAGCAAATCCCACGATAAGGCAGTCAAGCCAAAGATACTCGCTTGTGTCGCTGATTGCGCTTTGGTGTGACAGCAGCAGTGGAACGTTCTCAACCGCTTTGGGGAAGTTCCCAGAACTGATAACGCTCTGGTACGCTGCTCCACCGGGGGCGCTTCCCGACTTGTTGATCTCACCGACTTTCTCCTCGGAGGTCTTCAGCCGATCATACAGACTCCAACAAAACGACTCCCCCTGCTTGGAACCCTCTCGAATGGTCGCCAGCATACCTGCAGTACACCACTTGTATTCGGCAAATGACATTTGATTCTCTTTGAGGATGCCAACGTGTTTGTGCCCGACCTTGATGGGCAACTGTGCGATCTGGCGCGCCAGTTGGATGACTTCTCCAAAAGACTGATCCTTCTGTTCGTTCTTGGCCATGAAGACAGCCTCAAACATCCTGAACTCATCTCCCGTCTGGGCGATCAACGTGTTTCGCACTTCCAAGAACAGCCCGAAGCGCTCCGGATCGAGCAAACCATCCGGAGAAGAGACGAAAGCAAAGGCCTCATTGGTCTCGTTGTACGACTTGGCCAGCGAAGACCACTCCTGAGCATAGTGACGAGTCTTCTGCACCAACTGATACCCAATGAAACCAACCAGGATGAAGAAGATGGCGGCGACCGACCCGCATCCGATGAGACAACCCTTTGTCTTGGTCATAGTCCATCCCTCTCTGAGCAGGTCAACACCTGCACGCATCTGGGCAATGCCCATTCCTTTGGACGCTTGCTCAACAAATGAGCTGCCCGCCAGAAATTCTGCTTTCTATTCCAAAGACTCTGCCGGCAGGATGATGGAAAAGGTCGTTCCTTTCTCCAACTCCGATTTCACGTCAATGCGACCACCGTGTTCCTGAACGATCTTGGCTGTCACAGAAAGCCCCAGCCCGGTGCCACTTGAGCCTTTTGTACTGTAGAAGGCCTGCCAGATTCTGGGGAGCGCTTCCTTGGGTATTCCACAGCCATTGTCGGACACCTCAATGAAGAACTCTGTCCTGTCCGCGGAGAGTCTTGTTTTGACAAGCACATGACCCTGCAAATCCCGTTCAGCAAGAGCTTCCCTGATGGCGTCTATGGCATTCACGACAAGATTCTGAACGCACCGCTCAAGCGCTTGAGAATCCACGTTGGCGACAAGATCCTCATGACAGGGCTCAAACTCAAGAGCAATATGCTCTTCATGGGCTCTCATAGTCTGACTGGCGCAGACTTCCTGCACAAGCCGGTTGATGCATGTTGGCTTTCGGATCGGCACCCGGTCCTTGGAGTAGGTCAGCATGTTCTGAACGAGACTTGAAACCCGAGCACTGCTTCGCTTGAGAATGTCCCACGCCTGGGGAAGTATCTCATATTTTTGATTGGTGATTGCCATTTCCACCAGAGAGGAACCCCCCTGCATCCCAGTCAGGATATTCTTGACGCAGTGCGCCATCCCAGCGATTGCCTCTCCGAGAGCGGCCATGCGTTCTGAGCGAACATTCGCCTCGAACAGCCGCGCATTCTCAATGGCAATGGCCGCCAGATGAGCAAGCACCTCAAGGATCTTGACGTCCTCATCGGAGAAAGAGCCCCCGTCCTTCTTGTTCAGCACTTCGATGATCCCGATGAGTTTCCCCTTGCGTTTCATCGGAACGGCAACAATAGATCGCGTCTGATAGCCAGTCTTGAGATCCACTCCCTGTAGAAATCGCTTATCTTCACTGGCGTCTGCCACATTGACAGAGATCCCTTCGCGCGCAGCGTATCCCGCGATGCCTTGATCCAACCGCAGGCGGATCTCTTTGACTTCATCTCCCTTGGGACCAAGAGCGACCTCAAAGTACAGTTCATCCGTCTGAGCGTCATAGAGCATCAGACTGCTTGACTCAGCAGCGACCAGACTTTTGCTCTCAACCATGATCAGGCTTAGCAGTTCCTTGAGATCTGTGATTGTGGAAAGGATCTGGTCTATTCGAAAGAACGTTTTCGTAACGCGAAGAAGATAGTCCTTGGACACTTGGGCATCCAC
The DNA here is from genome assembly GCA_029558215.1 of Candidatus Omnitrophota bacterium. Lineage (GTDB taxonomy): Bacteria > Hinthialibacterota > Hinthialibacteria > JAKQFZ01 > JAKQFZ01 > JAKQFZ01. The sequence continues at coordinate 3,007 of JAKQFZ010000803.1, read as the reverse complement.
AAACTGATGCGTCGGAGAACCGTCCAGATGATCCGGGGGATCTGTGTTGACTTTCTGCGATTTGGCCATTGTCCTCAAGCCATGATATTGGCGGTACCGGAAGTCAGCCCCTGAAGTTTCAGACTCAAGTCGCCAGGACTGTCTGCGGCGTGCAGACCGTCTTCCTTGGTAACCACACCACTGTTGATTAGATCGAACAGACATTGATCAAAGGTCTGCATCCCATCCTGACGGCTGGCTTCGATGGTCTTTTTCATATCCTGAATCTCACCTTTTCGAACCAATTCTCGAATGCGAGGCGAGGCAATCATGACCTCCACCGCCGGTACAACACCGGAACCGTCCTTTCTGGGTACCAAGCGTTGCGAGATGACCGCTTCCAGCGTCATGGACAGTTGCTGGAAGACCTTCTCTTCGATATCCGAAGGGAAGAACTGCATGATACGTTCCAAGGTCTGGTTGGCGTTGATTGAGTGCAGTGTGGACAACACCAAGTGACCCGTTTCAGAGTAGTTCATGACGGCTTCCATGCTGTCCCTGTCTCGAATCTCACCCACCAGAATCACGTCAGGAGCTTGGCGCAGCACATTCTTCATGCCGATTTCATAGGAGATGGTGTCCAAGCCAATTTCACGCTGGTTGATAACGCACTTCTGGTGATTGTGCACATACTCAATAGGATCCTCAAGCGTGATGATATGACCGGCCAGGGTTCGATTGCGGTAGTCAATCATGGACGCCAGTGTTGTGGATTTCCCGCTACCGGTCGCTCCCGTCACCAGGACGAGCCCTCGGGGTCTCATGATTAGTTCTTTGAGAATCGGCGGGAGTGTCAGATCTTCAATACTGGGAATATCGAACTTGATTAGACGGATAACCAGACTCACCGCTCCCTTTTGTCGAAAGGCGTTCACACGATACCGTCCGCGCTCCAGCACCGTGTATGCCAGGTTCATCTCCCCTGTTCGAGTGAACTCGGCGCGTTGTGCGTCGTCCATGAGTTCAAAGGCAATGGCCTCCGTTTCCTCGGGTTCCAGTGGCGTGTCGGTGATCGGGGAAAGTTGATGCCGCTCCCGCAGAGTCGGAGGAGCACCGGCAGAGAGATAAAGATCCGCGGCATTCTGGAAGAACATGGCGTCGAGCATTTCGTTGAGGTTCATGGCGAAGGTTCCCCTATTATCTGTGAATCAATTATCATATATCATAGTGTCCAAAGTACACCGATGGGAGCAAGAGGGTCAAGGGAAAACTCTGCGCTGCCAATCGATGCGTTGTGTTCTACACCCCATTTGCAGCCCGACATGCTCACCCGCATACCCTCAGGCGTCTAGGCGTTTTTTACCTTCAAGCGCTTCTTAACAAGTCTTACCACTTCATTGACCAACACGCGAGTTGCCACCAAAGAGAAGATGATCTCCCAGTCGGAAGCGTGCAAAGGCACCGTGCGAAAGATCTCCTGGAACAACGGCGTGTAGAGAACGATCAGCTGAAGCAGCACCGAACTGATTACGGCAAAAAGGATGTACCAGTTCGAGGCCAGATTCTGTCGAAAGACGGTTCTTTTCGGATTGCGGCAATGAAACAGATGCCCCAATTGCATCATCACCATGGCAGTGAAGGTCATCGTTTGGGCGTAGTTCGCAGGTTTGTCCGATCTACCCAAAGCCCAGAAGAGAACGCCGAGACACAAACTCGTCAGGAGCAGTCCCTGCCAGAGGACCGTGATGAGCATCCCTTTGTTGAGCAGTTTTTCCTTTGGCGGTCGTGGCGGCTGAACCATCACATCCTCATCAGCCTTCTCCTGAGACAATGCCAGGGCTGGAAAAACATCGGTCACAAAGTTCACCCAGAGAATCTGCAGGGGAAACAAGGGCAAGACTCTCGAAAACAGCGAGCCGAGAAACACGATCAGAATCTCACCGATATTGCAGGCAAACAGGTAGTGGATGAACTTGGTGATATTGGAATAGATGACCCGGCCTTCTCGAACCGCCGCGACGATGGATGAAAAATCGTCGTCCTGAAGAATCATGTCGGCCGCCTGTTTGGCGACTTCCGTCCCTCTCTTACCCATGGCAATCCCGATGTCCGAGCGCATCAATGCTGGTCCATCGTTGACTCCATCGCCGGTCATCGCGACAACATGGCCGGACTTCTGTAACGCCTCGACAATCCGGAGTTTGGTTTCCGGAGCTACGCGAGAGAAGACGGTTGCCTGATTGATCATGCTATCGAGATTGTCTCCTTCGTATGTCTCGAAATCCTTGCCCTCGACCACGTGCTCCTCGCCGTCGGTCGCCAGCCCAAGAAATGAGCCAATCGCCTGAGCCGTCGTGCGGTGATCACCGGTCAGCATCTTGACCTGAATGCCAGCACGATGACAGGCGTCAATCTCGCCTCGAATGGCTTCGTTGGCCGGATCCACCAGACCGACAAGACCGAGAAACACCAAATCGCTCTCTGCGTTGTGGATGGAATCCGGCACTTCCGCCACTTGTTTGTATGCCAGACCAAGAACCCGAAGACCCCGTTCGGCCATGGCCAACATTTCTGCTGCCACTCTCTCGCGACGGTCTTGGTCAAACGCAACGGTCTCATCGCCAACCGCTTCGTGTGTACACAGATCCAGAAGTGTCTCCGTTGCCCCCTTTGTCAGAACAAAGAGACCTTTGCCCTCGTCGGTCATGAAGACCGAGGACATCATCTTTCGTATGGAATCAAACGGAAACTCCTTGACACGCGTTCCTTCCACATTCAGAAGGCGGTCCCCCTTTTTTGCAAGAACCAGAAGCGCGCCCTCAGTGGGGTCGCCCGCCACCTGCCAGTCACCTTGATCCTGAAAGAGGTTCGCGTCGTTGCAGTACTGGCAGACGGCCATGAGTCGAGACCACGCCTTCGATGGGGTTGGCTCCAAATCCTCCTTGCCTTCTTGGTCGGAGCTTTTGAGGATGCGACCGATCGGAGCGTAGCCTTGACCCTCGACCTGGTATGTTTCACCCGCAAGGCA
>JAKQFZ010000780.1 GCA_029558215.1 Candidatus Omnitrophota bacterium | reverse complement strand
TGAGGGGAGCTCTAATCGCTCAAGAACATCTTGTTTAAGTTTTGTGGGTTCTTCAATACGGTTATCGCGCTGGAGCGAATTGACATCTCTAGCCTTTCGCGCGTTCAACTCAACCATATCAGCATCGTCTCGAATCAGATGTGGAGTGAGAAACACTAGAAGGTTCAGCTTCTCAACCTGGCGGTTTTGAGATTTGAAAAACCATCCCAACCAGGGGATATCGCCCAACAGAGGGACTTTTCGTTCACTGAGGGTGATATTGTCGCGCACCAGTCCACCAACCACGAGGGTCTGTTGATCCTGAGCCACTGTGGTGGTTTCCATCGATCGCTTGGTGGTGGTGGGACCGACCGGAATGCTCGCCGTGCCAGACCCAATGGTTTGAGCCACATTTTCTGCGATGGCGGTAATCTCTTGCTTGATTTCAAGACGAATCAGATCGTCTTCAAGGACCTGGGGGGTCAACTCCAAGGTGACGCCGACGTCTTTTCGTTCGATTGTCACGAGGGTTCCACCGGTAATACCTTGAGCCTGTCCGGTCGGAAAAGGTCGATTCTCCCCCACAACGATCTTGGCCTTTTGATTGTCTGCTGCAAGAACTTGGGGTGTTGAAAGGATATTCGTGTCCGTGAGGTTCATCAGCAAGTTCATGAAGGCGCGAATGTTGATCGTGTTTAAGATCGTTGTGGCGCCCCCAGTAGCTCCACCAGCGGCAACACCACTAATGGCCTGGGCCACAGTTGCCAGATCTTCAGGGGATCGATTAAATCCACCGAGCCCCTGTACAAACCCATCCTTGCCTGCTCCAAGAACCTGAACCGGGTCGGTACCGATTTGCCGTAGCCGGTCAACCTGAACCTCCAAAATGACGGCCTCCACAAAGACCTGCTTGCGCCGGATATCCAAATCATGAATCACTGACCGAAGATGGTTCCAGGCAATCTTGGTCGAGCTGATGATGACCGAGTTAGTTGCCTTATCGGCGAACACTTGGACGGGGGCTTCAAATTCCGTCAGGGGTCTAATCGGTGGGCGAGTGCCGGGAGTAATCTGGGCCACGGTTTGTGAACGCGCCACCAGATTGGTTAGCACAGCGGCCAGATCGGTCGCATTCGCGTGTTTGAGTTTGTAGACAAACACACCACGCTCCGGTGGCAAGTCCCCCATGGGAACGATTTGATAGAGATTGTCTCCTTTTGGAACGACACCTATCCGAGCTGCTTCCAGCGCAGCCACGAACATGTTGAACGCCTGTTCTGATGAAACCTTACTGGGCGAGAACACCGAGATCTTCCCACCTTGCTTCTTGATTGTTTCATCCAAGACGAAGTTTTTTCCGGTAAGCTCACTGATAAATCGCACAAAGACGGGGATCTCGACGTCGTTGAAATCAAG
>JAKQFZ010000779.1 GCA_029558215.1 Candidatus Omnitrophota bacterium | reverse complement strand
TGAGGGGAGTCTTTATATCGGCTTGAATCGGGTTTTCGGAAGAGTGGGTATTGCGCACCTGAACACCGATGCTCACCGGCTCTTGAGAGACTTTGTTGAGGGGAGTCTTTGTCTCGACTTGGGTCTGGTTCTCGGAAGAGTGGGTATTGCGCACCTGAACACCGACGTTCACCGGCTCTTGAGAAACTTCATTGAGGGGAGTCTTTGTCTCGGCCTGAATCGGGCTTTCGGAAGAGTTGGTTTGGCGCACTTGACTGCCCGCACTCACCGGCTCTTGAGAGACTTTATCTAGGGGAGTCTTTGTCTCGCCCTGGACTTGGTTCTGGAAGGACTGGATGTAGCCCACTCGCTCGCTGACAGTAGCCGGCATTGGTGCTGCCAAAGTCCGCTGTTCGGGCAAGGAGACTTTCCAGAGAGGCCGATCTTGTGAGTTCTCTCCGGACGTGGTCAATGGGACTAGATCCTCTGGGACTACTGTAAGTGTTTGCAGCAGTGAGAAATGGCCTTCGTCGTTGGTGCTTCTTGACACAAGTTGAGGAATCTCGGCCTTTGATGGGGAAAATGATTCTGTTTCTACAAGAGAGAGAAGGAAAATTCTTCCCGAAGAATCAAGTGGTGCTGGCCGTGCCGGGCTTTCATTTTGTTGGTTCGATGGCTCCAGGATGGTCTCCCCAGTCTTCTGGTTCCCTGAAACATCGAGATCTAAAGGCTCAACCGTTGGCGTTGTGGGTTGGAGATGGACTGCAATGGTCTGCGTTGGAGCATTCATGGAGCGTAATGCAGGCACATCAGTTGTTGTCCTGGAATCTGGTCTTGCATTTTCGACTTGCTGATTCTGCGTCTCGTGAGGCTTAGATTCGATCGAAGACTTGATTTCGATCGGCGACGGTGCAGCCTGCTGACGAGGGGTTGATTTGACCGCGGTCGGTTCGAGCAGAGTCCCGTTTTCGGCAGCGGCCTTCGAGTCCGAAACCAGAGTAGTCTTCAAACAAGGCGAGGCCTCTTGATGCTCAGGCGCAACGAAGACCTCAAGGCGGGTGGCATTCAGATTCCTGAGCAGAGCAAGAAAGTCGAGCATCTCCTGCTGATTGACGGAACGTATGTCAGTGACCGGCTCTGCTGTGGCGTGAGAGAAGTTGTGAGCCGATGACGCTTCGTCAGTCAGAACACCTTCTGAAACAAGTACCCGTGGGGTAGCCTGTTCCGTGGCATTCTGATCTGGAGTTTGGAAGGCTTCCACCCGAGATGTGGACTCCAGGAAGATCGCGGGCTTGGCGTCTGTTTTGGTCTGAGTATCCGCGCCAGTGTCGGCCTTCAATGCGGTCACGGTGGCAGTGGTGGCATCACCAGCCACTCTCGGCGCATAGGGGATTTGAATCCTGTCGGGCGTCTTGTCTTCGCCTGTGGAGTTTTCCGCCCTAACCCTCAAAGCAGGCTTGGGAGCAATCCTGGCTTCGGGATGCTCTGCGAGATCATCTCTTCCTGATAGCATACCCATGAGCGTGTCGGCCGACTGAATCTCAAGGTTGGAAACGATGATTGCGTCATGCTGGATCTCTCGGAGTTCAATTGTGAGGATTTCCAGTGGGTCTCTTGCCGAGATGTTGGATGAGGCCGTCAAGCCTATCTGCAAATTGGATGTGGAGGCTCTGTCGGCTCGTTCCAAACCGGCATCAATCTCCTGTCTGTATGAGCGATCGGACTCAAGACTCAGCCTGTGTTCATGATGCACTGTCTTTGTATTGGAGTCCGTTTCAGTACTTTCGGGCTTGTCGGTATCCTTTTCCGAGATTACCGTATCTCCGAGTGGGAGAACGCGATGCAGGTCTTCAACGGGGATCAAGACTTCCCCCAGAATCTTTAACTGCCGAGGACTCGGATCATCCTTGTTGACATCGGTCTTCTGCGGCGTCTGGTTCATCCGCACCAGGATGCCGCGGACGTGTTCGCGTCCTTGCTGCACAGTCACAGGCGGGGAACTGCGGAGGGGGATGAAAACACTGACAACTGAGTTCGGATCTTCTGTGAAAATCTCAGAGGGATACTGCGCTAAGTTGGCCGATGGTTTCTGCACCATCGGTGGTCTTTGCTCCAGAAACAACTCCGTATGCGCCGTCGAGCGGACGACACCTTGTGACTGATTGGATGAATCAAGCGATGGGAAAGAGGTCTGGTTCGATGGCTCGTGAGTGATGAGCTGAACCAGATTGAGATTGCCCTGCTGAATGCCGTTTTGGCTCTGACCGAGCAGTTTGAGCAGCAAAGCAGCAAACTCAGGGGAAAAAGTTTCCGCCTCAGCAGAACGGGAAGGTTCAACCGAAAGACCTTCCGCCACGCTCCCTGAAGAGCGTGTGAAAAGGGAGAGAAAACCCTGTTCTAGAAGCATCGACTCATTACTTAACCGCCTTCAAAGGTATTGGCAGATGAATGGGATACGGAAAGTCTCTGAGGATCAGTTGTGCTGTTGCATTCATAACCTGATCCTGAGCCATTACCGTCATAATCTCACCTGCCGTACGTTCCTTCATGCCTGCCAGTACAGAAACTGCTTGAGCAATTTCCAGGCCAGCAAGCATTTCGGCGGCCTGAGTCGGCTCCATTTTTTCAACAATCTTGATTCTCTGGGCGACCAGTTCCGAAGCCTGTTCGTCCATTCGTGCATCCAGTTCGGCTCGAATTCGCTCGAGTTCCTTGATCTGACCTTCCATCTTTGTTTGCAGCGCTACCAAGTCCAAACGTTCCTTCTGGAGAAGTTCCCGATCCTTTGCCTGTTGGGCTTCCTGTTGGGCCAGTTGTTGCTGGAGTTTCTCCAGTTCCTGTGTCCTGGCTTTGAGATTCTCAGTCATACCCTTCCAGATCTCCGCGCTGGTTCCCGCAATCAAATCGGAAACTTCCTTGGTCTCGTAGAGAGGCTCGGGCGTCTGCTGCGCGCTGTCTTCGGCTGATTCGGTGCCTTCTGATTTGACCGGTTCGACGATTGTCGCCTTCTTGAAAGGAAGCTCCCAAGTGTTCGGTTTGATGGCACCTGTCAGATAAAGCACCCCAATCAGCAGACCGGTTGCCACAATCAGTATTGCAAAGACTTTGAGCATGACTTAGAAACTCCCTGTGTTGCGTACAAACCGCAACGTGCCGAACTCATCGAGGGTCTTCTGTTCCTCTTTCAGAACCGTCTCCCACCACTGCTGTCTTGCACGGGACTTCATCTCTTCGAGCATCTGGTGTTCCCGATAGAGGATCCGGTAATCGTCTCTTCGAGACTCCAAAAAGATATCCGAGTCGTGGATCTCCCGATCCAGCCTCTGTATGCACTCAAACAGATAGACCCATCTGTGAAAGTATTCTTGCAGACTGTCCGCATCAATGCCAGCCAGGATTGAGGTCATTCGCGACTGGGCAGTGTTCTCCAATTCCTCGCCCAGTCTCGTGAGGAGAACACGACGATCGTTCTGACGGCGCTCCAACTCAGCGATCTCGGCCTGCAGAACATCCAGTTGGTGCTGCTTCACTTGCAGCAATGCCTCAAGACTGAACTGAAACCGTCTCACAGATTCTTTTCTCCGTGTTGGGGCTATTTTTCACCGGCCAACTGCCTCACCTGGGCAACACACTGCTCGTAGTTCAAATACTCATCAAAGCCCTGCCGAAGGAATTTCACAATCCCACCATGGAGTTTCATCGCCCAGTCAATTTGTGGGTTATTGCCTTCTTTGTATGCTCCAATGTTAATGAGATCTTGCGCCCTTTGGTAGACCGCCAGTGCCTCTCGAATTGTCTGAGATGATTTCATGTGCTCGGGGGGAACCATGTCACGCATCACTCGGCTCACGCTGTTGAGCACGTCAATGGCTGGGTAGTGATTGGCTTCGGCCAGCTGTCGGCTCAAAACGACATGACCGTCCAGGATAGATCGAACCTGGTCTGCCACGGGCTCATTCATGTCATCGCCTTCCACCAGGATGGTGTAAAGACCGGTAATGCTTCCGGAGTGATCTGTTCTTCCCGCGCGTTCCAGGAATTTTGGCAGGAGCGCGAAGACCGATGGCGTATATCCCCGTGTCGAAGGGGGTTCTCCAACAGCCAGACCCACTTCTCTCTGAGCCATCGCAAACCGAGTCACGGAATCCATCATGAACATGACATCCAAGCCCCGATCTCGAAAGTATTCCGCGATAGTGATGGCAACCGATGCAGCAAGAATCCGAACCAAGGCAGGCGTGTCAGAAGTGGCGACGACCACAACGCTTCGCTTGAGTCCCTCTTGGCCGAGATCTCGCTCGATGAACTCCCGAACCTCTCGTCCTCTCTCGCCGACAAGAGCGATGACGTTAACACTGGCACTCGTATATCGGGCGATCATCCCGAGCAAGAGACTCTTGCCAACACCACTGCCGGAAAAGATGCCAACGCGCTGTCCCTTGCCACAGGTCATGAGGCCATCAATTGCCTTGATACCTGTCTGAATGGGTTCACAGATTCGCTGCCGCCGCAGGGGATGAGGCGGCGTGTTGTAGACGGGATACTCGGCATCGGCAATGATCGAGGGACCGTCGTCCATAAACTCCCCCAAGCCGTTGAGAATTCGCCCAAGAAGGCCGTCACCGACTCGAACCAGATGGGGGGCTCCGGTCGCAATGACCTGACATCCAGGTCGAATGCCCCGCGTATCCGCCAAAGGCATGAGCAGGACTCTGTCACCCCGAAAACCCACGATCTCCGCAGGAATGGCCTGCCCGCCTTCAGGACAAAGGTGACACAACTCACCCACAGAAGCAGCCGGCCCGACTGATTCAAGGACAAGACCTACCACTTGGGTGATCCGACCGTTGTTCTTGATGGGATCGGTTCGCAGAAGTCTTTCTCGATAGTAATCCCAGTTGATTTTGGGAACGCTGCTGTATGACATCTGATTCGATTTCCTAAGAAGACTCGCTTGACGATCCACAGACTCCTGCCGACACGTTCACTCGTCAGACATCTGCATGAGTCTTTAAGGGATGGGGTCGAAAAGCCTTTCGCGTCTCAGCCAATTGTGCTTCCACACGCCCATCCACACAGCCCGACGACGTCTCCAGCAAGCACCCTCCCCGTGTGATTCGAGGATCGGGTTCCAAGCGAAGAACTCGCATGTCGTCAAATTCGGCACTGAGCACTTCTTGATGTTCTCGCACAAGTTCTACGTCGTCAGGATTCACTCGAAGCAGTACTTCCCTCTTGTCTGCCGAGCGTGCAATGGTCTCCCGTACCATATTCAGGACGATTTCGTTGGATTGATCGATCTGCTGGTGAATAACCTTCTCTGCTACGGAGATGATCAGTTCGATCATGTCGTGCTCACATTCGGTGCAGACGCGCGAGAAGGCCTGTTCCGCCGCATCTACTATGCCCTGAAGTCGATCACCGATGGGTTTCTGAACCTTGAGGACTTCCTGCCTTCCCTGTTGCGTGCCCTTGTTCAGACCTTCTTGAAGTCCCTTCTCATAGCCTTCCTCATAGGCGCGGCGCTGAATCTCATCACGCTCCAAACGAGCTTGGTTCAGGATTCGTTCCTTCTCCGCCAGGGCGTTTGAAAGAATCGTCTGTTTTTCCTTCTGCGCCTGTTGAAGCGTGGCCTGTGCCTGCCGAAGGAGATCCTCTCGACTGAACATGCCATCGGGCAATCGTTCGACACTCCTTTCACCCACAAGAACCGGCTGAGGATGCAGAAGTGTGTCCTTAAGAACTTTGCTTCGATTAGACAAGGATATCCTCTTCGCCTCCGCGTGAGATGACAATCTCACCGGCTTCCTCCAAACGACGCACCGCAGAAACGACCCGCTGCTGGGCTTCCTCAACACTTCGAAGCCTGACAGGGCCCATGAACTCCATATCCTCTTTGATACTCTCGGCAGCACGTTGAGACATGTTGTGGAAGATCTTCTCCCGAACCTGCTCGGAAGCGCCTTTGAGTGCCGTGGCAAGATCCTTCTGATCGATCTCTTTGAGTACCTGCTGTACGCTCTTGTCATCGAGTTGGATGACGTCTTCAAACACAAACATCAGTTTCTTGATCTCGTCTGCCAACTCCTGATTTCGCTCTTCCAGCGTTTCCAGAATCAATTTTTCGGTGCTTCGGTCAACGCGGTTCAACAGTTCCGCCAAGGCTTCGACTCCGCCCGCCGCAGAGAACTCCTGAGAGTAGACAGAGGCGATCTTGCGCTCCAGAATTCGCTCAACTTCATTGATGATTTCGGGTGTGGTCTGATCCATCGTGGCCAACCGTGATGCCACTTCGGCCTGAGTTTCCGATGGCAGTGCTCCAAGAATCTTGGACGCTGGATCATAGTCAAGGTGCGCCAGAATCAACGCGATGGTCTGAGGATGCTCACTTTGGATAAAACTCAGCAGATGCGCCGGATCCACTTTCTTCAGAAAATCAAAGGGACTGACCTGCAAGGCTCCCTGAAGCCGTCCCACGATCTCTTCCGCTCTCTTGGATCCGACTGCACGCTCCAGAATATCCTTGGCTAAATCAATGCCGCCCTGGTTGATGTACTGCTTGGCAAGTGCGGTGTGGTAGAACTCCTCGACCACAACGGAACTGGAATCTTTGTTCACAGTACCAAGAGTGGCAATCTCTATGGTGATCTCTTCAATCTCTTCATCGGAAAGATTCTTGTATACTTCCGCAGACTTCTCGGGCCCCAATTCCACCAGAAGAATGGCGGCCTTGCGTCGGCCGGAAAGACTCTTTTCACGACTTCCGGAACGTTCCTTCATCGGCAAATCCTTTCCCCGAAACGTTCAGCAAACTCTCAGAACCCAGCATCCCGAAATTCATTCAACGCCGGATTACGACTCAAGCAGCCACGTCTTGATGATCTGTGCCACTTCCGCCGGCTTCTGCTCCGCGAATCGGAGAATCTGTTCCCGAAGCTTAATGCGGCGCTGATCCTCAGGCGAGAGCGAGCCAACACTGTCCACGGCAACAATGCCGAGTTCCTCGGGTGTCAACTCCGCCACTCTCTTCGGTTCTGCAATGACAGCGGCTCTCGGCACAGGTGCCTTGGCAACAACAGGTCTTTTCATACTGACAAAAAGCATGACTCCCGCGAGAACGACCAGAACCACCAACCCCGCTACCGGCAGCAATGTCCGAAGAAGTTCGTTCCAGTCCATCGGCGCTGCAGCAGGCATCTCGACAGGAGCAAACTTGAACTGCTCCACAGTGATCAGATCGCCTCGCTCCTCATTCAAACCCACGGCTTGTCGCAGAAGCGACTCTATCTTCTTGACCTCATCCGATTGACGAGGGCCATCTTCGCGTTCTTTCAGCAGTGCGGAAACCGTCATCCGAAGAACCTTGCCGGGAGCTTCTTTCACCTCGCGCACTGTTTTCGGAATCGCATTCTCTGTAGTGATCTCGCGGTTGGTCTCCTTGGAAACCACATTGTCTCCCGCACCCGCAGTCTCAGAACCATCCACAGTATTGGAACCAACACCAGGGATGCCACCCTCTGTCGTCTTGGTCAGTTCCTTCTTGCTTTCCTGCTCGCGCTCCACAACGGCGGGACCAAACTTCTCGCTGCGCTCGCTGACTTCATTGAAGTCCATCTCCAAGGCCACTTGAACACTTGCATTCCCGGGACCAACAATGGGAGACAAGACCTGCATTGCCGCCTCTCGAAGCGAGGACTGTTTGGTCTCCAGAACGCCCAGTTGCGTACTGGTCAGCCGGGAAACCCAGTCCGGCTGCACTGGCGATGAGAGCGTTCTCAGTTCCGTATCTGTCACCACAACCGCTTCCGGCTTGAGCCCTTCGACAGCAGAAGCCACAAGGTTCTGAATGGTTCCCACCTCTTCAGGACCAAGTGTGCCCCGCAATTTGAGCATGACCGATGCCTGGGGCGGCTTCTGTTGCTCCCGAAAGAGTGTCTCTTTGGGAAGGGTCAGCAGGACCTGACAGGCGGAGACCAGCGGACTTGCCTGAATGGTGCGTTGCAGTTGCCCCGTCAGAGCGCGTTGGTAGTTGATGTCCAGCAAGCGATCCGTCATCCCAAAAGAAGGCGAGGGAAAGACCTCAAAGCCAACCTCACCACTCCGAAACCGAATGCCCGAAGCACCAGACGCGATTTGCAGTCGAAGGGAATATGTCTGTCGAGATGGAACTCGAATAGTGGTTCCGTTATCCGTTAGCTCAAAAGGGATATTCTCTTCGCGCAAATAGGCTGTGATGTCGTTGGCTCGTTCCGGGGTCAGATCTGAGAAAAGCACTTCCATGGACGGCTTTGTTGCAAAGACCGTCGCAAAAGCAATACCGCCTATCAAAACAGCTAACACCCCGACCATCATGATTCGAGTCGGAGTGTTCCAACTATCCCAAACGGCTCGAAGTTGGGCTCCCAGCTGCCTGAGAAAATCGAACATATTTTTCCCCTTAATCCGGATCTAAAATACCCTATGGTTCCACGCATCCACTTCGGTCATCGTCGCACACGCCAGAAATCTCTTAGCACATGACCCTATGGATTCGCAGACCCGTTGACCCTGTCCCCATATTAAGGGACTCGCATTTCTGCACTTCGGCTGCACACTCACCTCAGCACAAGCACACGCAAAAGGTGCTGAGGCTTCACCTTTTTTCAATCCATCACACCTGCATTCGCATCAGCTCCTGATATGAGTCCACCAGCTTGTTGCGGATTTGCATCATCAGACGGAAAGCCACATCCGCGTCCTCCACCGCCACCATCACCTGGTGCAAGTCCTTGATCTCCCCACTGTAAAGACCTTTGATCTTCCCTTCCGCGTCATGCTGGAGATCGTTGACCTCCTGCAATGATTGCTTCAGGATATCCTCAAAAGAAGGCCCTTTCACTGAGTCGGAACCAGGACTCTGGGAAGAACCCGATCCGGGTTTCAGGGGCTGTATCGAGCCGATTTGCAGATTCTCGACCATCTCTTACCTTTCACCTCCCGTTCACGAACCACTATTTGGATTGTAACGCTTTTTCAGCGTCAATAGCAAGCCTAAGTTCTCCCAATCTCCAAGGTTCTTTTCATCATCTCTTTTGTGGCGTTCATCGCCGTCACATTGGCTTCGTACGCTCGAACCGCGTCAATGAGATTCACCATCTCATGCACCGGATTGATATTGGGCATCACCACATAGCCTTCACTGTTGGCGTCAGGGTGATCCGGATCGTACAGGTAGCGAAATGCATTCCGGCCGTTGTCTTCCACGATGCTTTTAACCCGAACACCGCCTGCACCGGAGCGCGATTGAGAACTGTCCATTGCCTCGGCAAGACGCTCCTCAAAGAGCACAATCTTCCGCCGATAGGGTGTTGGATGCGTCGTGCTCGCATTGGCAAGGTTCTCAGCAATCACGTTCATACGTGTCCGCTGTGCCGTCAAACCTGATGCCGAGATGAGAAAACCACTCATGGCATACGCTCCGAAATGGCCGCTCGAATCAAACGCATCTGCCGATCATGCAGTTCCGCATACCTCATATAGTCGCCGGCATTCATGGCCATCAAGGCCATTTCTTCATCAATGTCAACGTTGCTGCCGTCCTGCCTCAGCATAGGTCTGTCGTCTTCGAAGACCGAAAGACGAGCAGTTGACTGACCGCTGGAAAACGCTCTTCCACTTTGGGCTTGCGACACCAGTTCCATCGTCGCCCTCTTAAGTGCTTCGTCAAACGTGACATCCTTTCGTCTGAACCCGGGGGTGTCCACGTTCGCGATATTGTGCGTGATCAGGTTGTGTCGAAAGGAAGTCTGACTCATGCCTTCCCGAAGCAATCTCGCTGACCACGGTATGATGCGTTCAAAATACATCGCTTTGTTCGAGTACTCCTTCTTATCCCAAAGTACTTAGCAGAAAACATGCCGAGGTTCTCGTGAATTCATAAGTACTTATTTTTCAGTCTATTAAGAGCCACAAACCTCTACTCCATTCACGCGGAACATCCCATATAGGAAAAGACTGCCTTCCTGACTCGGCAAGGATTTCCAGGCTTCCGTCACGGTGCCTGGGACGTTCCCTGAAGATAACCAACATTCCTGGAACTCCATTCCAAGCGTGATTTCTCCGCACTGGCCTCCGGTATGAATGAACTGCTCGGGTGACTTGTGAGGAGTTCATTCAGAGTCACAATCGCCTTGTCGAATTCATTCAATTTCTTCTGACACACCGCCAAGAGAAACAGCGCATGCGCACGCTCATCGTCATCACCTTCCATCTCGATTCTCTTCTGAAGGATATCTGCGGCTTCCTGATGTCTTTCCAGCTGCAGCAGCGCATCGCCGAGCAGGAAAGTGCAACGGGGAATCCGCTCCAAGTCACCGGACTGATCCAGATATTTCACAAAGGCGTCCGCTGCCGTGGAGAAATCCTTCAGTGAATACGCCGCAACTCCCTGCTGGGCATAGAAACGGATCTCATCTGGGTATTCAGATTGAGCCTGTACTGCATCGCGCAAAACGGATGCAAACCGACGTTCAGCAGCAACACCGGGTTCGGTCTGCGCCATTCTGAGTTCCATCTCCAGACGACGGTACTCGGATTCGGTACACAGAGGGTCACTGGGATCACGACGCTTGATGCGGGCATAGAATTCCGAAGCGGCAGCAAACTCCGAAAGGTTCTCCTTGAGCTGTCCAGCCTTCAGTGCGGTGAGACTCCAGTTGGAACTCTCCGGAAAGTTATCCAAGACCTGGAGATACACTTCCTCTGCCTTGGCATAAAGTGCCAGTTGAGCATAGCAGTCGCCCTGACGTTCCAGAATTGAAGGAACCAGTGGATCGTCCGGGTATCGCTCCATCAGTGCCTCATAGGCTTTTATTGCCTTGGGATAGTCCTTCTTCTGGAAATGGATGCGCCCCAGTTTGAAGTAGGCATCTTTGAGAAACGCTGGATCGACATAGCGCAGTTCGGGATTCTCGCCGATGAGCATGGTGAAATAACGGGCGGCCTCATTGAGATTGTTCATGGCGGAATAGGCTTGTCCCAGGTAGTAGATGGTTCTGAATCGGTAGCGGCCTTGAGGATACTTCTTGAGTATTTCCTCATACTGCGCAACAGCTTCCTTGTACTTTCCTTGAGCGAGATAGAGAAAATTCGTCATCCGCATGTGAGCACGCATGGGATCAATGTCTTCGTCCGCGGCCACATATTCCTCCAAACGCAGTGCTCTGCCGTAGGCCTCCATCATCATGTCATAGCGCTTGGATTCATAGTAGGCATCACCAAGAAGATAGCAGGCACGTGATTCCTGTTGTTCGGTCAGAACGCTGCCTTCGAGTTGTCTTTCAAGGACTTTGGCACTCTCGGAAAACTTGCCCTGCCGGAGAAGGGAACGACCAAGTTTGATCGTCGCTTCAACCGTGCCAGACGCCAGGCGGGCACTCGCAAGAACCTGTTGGTAGAGATCCTGGGCTTCCGGATACTGCCCAAGATCCATTCGAACGTCGCCTTCCTTGCTTAGTAATGTAGCAGGAACAAACGGCAAGAGCGGATCTGCTTTGTGATACTCTCCTGCCTTCTGATACTTCTCCAACGCCGAGGTAAAATACTTGCTTCGCTCCACCCGATCTCTGAGACCGCGTTGGTGGTACAAGTCGCCAAGCAACTCCGCCAACGAAGAGGCTTTCTGGGAATTGGGATAGTTCTCCAGGAACTTCTCCCCTTCGCGAATCCCTTGATCGAACAACTCCAGATTGTTCTCCCTGGTTCCCCACTCAAAGTAAAGATCGGCCAATGCTAAAGAGATTTGCTCGGCGATCTCCCCTGCTGGATACCGACTTTGAAGGGTTAACAAGGACTCTTGTGTTTCCCGAAGACGCTCCAGTTTTCTCAGACATTCAGCAATTCTGAGTTCTGCTTTCACCCGTGCTTCACCGAGCGGATAGTCGGCCAGGCCATCGGCAGTCACTGTCCGCCTGTCCTGCACCTTCAGCACGTTCGAATAGGCTTCCAAAGCCTGGCTGTAGCGTTCTTCCGCAAAATAGAGATCGGCCAGATTCAGCCATGCCTCTTCCGCCTGAACGCTGTTGGGATAGCGCTTGATGATCTGCATGTAGGCCTCGGCAGCCTTCTGTTTGTCTCCCTCCATCCTGTGCGTCTGTGCTTCGTCCAGGAGACTCTTTTCCACACCGGGTGCGTGATCCATGCTGTGCTTGACGATCGCTCCAACCACGATGCCCGTTGTCGCGAGCACCAATCCGAGTAAGATCCCTTTCTGCCAGAAGTTCAGGGACAGGGAGATTTCCTTCCAAACGTCCTTGGTAAGTGCAACGCCCTGCAGGGAGTAATTCAAGGCCAGTTCCAAAGGCTTGGGCAAAGGTCTTCTTCTGCTTGGCCGTTCAGAAACAACCTCTTCGTGCACTGGTTTGGGAGCCTGAGCCTTGACACCGGCAGGTTTCTCGGTCGGAGTCTTCGGAGCAGCTGCAGGAACCGCTTCCGCGGGTTTGGCAACCTTTGGCTCAGCAGCAGTCGCGTCCGATTTCACTTCCTGCCCAAGTGACTTGAGGAGTTCTTCGAGTTCGACCGTCTCTTCTTCGCCTTCGGTTGGCTCGGAGGCGGACTGTGCTGGTTCTGATGGTTCTGATGGTTCTGACTCTGTCTTGGACGATGGCTCCTGAGCTGAATCGAGTTGTTGCAAAAAGGCTTCCAGGTCTATCGTTTCACTGACTTCTGTCTCCGGTTCTGGTTCCGTAGGTACCTCTTCCGGTGAAGGCCGTTCGGGTTCTGGAAGAACCGGTTCGGTCTCAGGCTCAGATTCCTGAACAGCGGCTTCTTTCTCAGGCTCTGGCTCTGGCTCCGGCTCTGGCTCGACCGAACCAAGGGACTTCAGAAGGTTGGTGATTTCAAGCTCTTCGGGGGTCTGTTCCTCAACAACAGGCTCAGTCTGTTGTTCGGGTGGAGTTGGAGTCTGCTCTGGAAGAGGCTTTCCAACACCCGCGTTGGTTTCATCAATTTCAGGAATGGGTTCCTGCGTCTCATCTTCTGCCGATTCCGTATCGCCAGGCTCTTGTTCGGAGCCTCCAAGGGCTGCTTCGCGTAGCCCCTGCATTTGGGAAGAGTCTGATGACCGAAGCGGGAATTTGGACTCAAGCAGTTGAGAAAGTTCGTCGGGCAGTTCCATATCCAACGAAACACCGTGATGCCCTGATTGCTCCAGGAAATCCAACAGGCGTTGGACTCGGACACCCGCTCTCTTGGCATACTCAGGAATCGTTGCCACCCGCTAGATCACTCCTGCTTCCCGATATTCATTGAGCTTGTTTCGCAGTGTTCGGACACTGATGCCGAGCAAGTCCGCCGCTTGCGTCCGATTGTCCTGCGTCCTTTTTAAGGTGCTCAATATAACTTCCCGTTCGATCTCCTCAATTGTTCGTCCGACCCAGGCCTCGGCGGTCGCCGTCTGGGATTCGGGAGCAACTCCCCCGATTTCAGGGGGAAGATGTGCCGGCAGAATTGTGTCACCTGTGACAAAGACGACGGCGCGTTCCAATGCATTCTCCAGCTGCCGAACATTCCCAGGCCAATCATAGCGCACCAGCGCATCCATGGCCTCGGCGGAGATACGCTCAACCGGCTTGCCCATGTCCTCAGCATAGAGATTTCTGAAATGTTCAGCCAGAAGAGGAATATCGCCGCGACGTTCCCGAAGTGGAGGAAAAGCCATCTTGACAACGTTCAGACGGTAGAACAAATCCTCACGAAAATGCCCTTCCTTGCATTCGATCTCCAAGTCTCGATTTGTCGTGGCGATGACTCGAACATCCACCTGAATCGGATCGCGGCCTCCGACACGGTCTATTTCCTTTTCCTGCAAGACACGAAGCAACTTCGCCTGTACCGAGGCACTCATTTCGCTGATCTCATCCAGCAGCAGCGTTCCCCCGTCCGCCTGCTCGAATTTCCCCTGATGCGTTCTGATGGCGCCAGTGAAAGCGCCTTTCTCGTGACCGAACAACTCACTCTCGAGAAGATTCTCGGACAACGCCGCACAGTTGACCTTGACGAAGGCACCATCCATCCTCGGACTCAGGTAATGAATGGCACGTGCGATAAGTTCTTTTCCTGTTCCCGACTCACCACAGATCAGCGCCGTGGAACGTGTCGCGGCGACTGTCTGAATCATCTGGAGAATCTCCTTCATCTTGGGATCTTCCCCGACGATCTGATCCAAACTGTACTTGCACTGAACGTCGCGACGCAGACGCAGAACCTCGCGCTCAAGGCTCGAGAACTCAAGTGCCTTCTGGATGATCAGTTTCAGCTCCTCGACATCGAAGGGCTTCTTGATATAGTCATGGGCTCCCAGTTTCATCGCCTTCACAGCCGATTCCACTGTCGAATGTGCCGTCACCATCACCACAGGGAATTGAAGACCCTGCTGGCGAATCGCCTCAAGAGCCTGCACTCCATCCATACCAGGCATTTTCAGATCAAAAAGCCCCAGACTCGGCCGTTCCTCTGCGGCAACCTCAACTGCCTCAGCTCCGTCCGAAGCAACGACCACACGATAGCCCTCACGTTCCAAGACCCGTTTCAGCAACTTCTGGATGCTCTCTTCGTCATCCGCTACAAGCACCGTTCGAACGCTCATCTTGTCTGAATCCCTCTCAGAATAGTCTGGAGATCATTGGTGACCTCTGCAAGATAACCACCCGCGTAAAGAGGCAGCAGCACCGTAAAAGTCGTGCCTTTCGACTCTTCACTGACTACCTGGATCAGTCCTCCATGCTCCTGCACGATTCGGTGGGAAACTGAAAGCCCGAGACCGGTTCCCTTCTCCTTGGTCGTGAAGAACGGATCAAAGAGCCGAGGCAGGACCTCCTTTGAAACACCCCGTCCGTTATCCGTCACAGTCAGGTAGTAGCAAGGCGAGCCGTCCAGAGTGGACAGACCTGTCCTGCGACCTGAACTGATACAGACATGACCGTTCTGGGTGACCGCATCGAAGGCGTTCAGGAGCAGATTCAGAAGGACCTGCTTCATGCGGTTTCGATCCATCAACACTCGGGCTTCATCGGACTTGAGTTCCAGGACGAGTTGCACCGATCGTTCGATCGCGTGATCGGAAACCTGAGCCACAACGTCCTCGATCAGCTGATCCACCACACATGGTTGCAGACTCGCGCTGACCGGTTTGGAGAAATCCAACAGACTGTCAGTCAGCTCGGTTAGTCGGTCAATTTCCTTCAACACCTCAGAGAGAAACTCCTGCTGGAAATCCGGCTCGCCGATCTCG
>JAKQFZ010000770.1 GCA_029558215.1 Candidatus Omnitrophota bacterium | reverse complement strand
TCCTGACAAGACAATGTCATGGCTTGACTATGATCGTCTCGGCAACGTGATGGGAACGTCTGACATGACCGGTGATCAGACTGCTTCATACCATCAGGACGCCTACGGCAATGTGCTTTCGAGCATGAATACTGGGGCATGGGCGGCTTCGTTCTCCGGCAGGCATCTGACGACGAAGGAATATGATCCGGATGGGGAGATGTACTATTTCTGGCAGAGGTGGTATGAGCCTACTATTGGTTCCTTTCTTAGTAGGGATCCCATTCCATTAGTGTTTCGGGATCAGGCCTCTATAAGTTCGTACTCCTTCGTACGTCAGAATTCGCTGACTTTTGTGGATGCTGATGGAAGGAATCCAGCATTCGTCGCATTGCCAGTTCTAGGTGGTTGGTGTGGAATGTGGGCATACGTCTATGGGTTAGAAGGTCTAGCCAGATATCCGCATGATAATGATCTACGGCATTGCTGGTGGCAGTGCAAACTCGCATCTATAGCAAGTTCTGACTGTGCGTTCCTGGCCGAATTCTTCCATGAGCTCTTCAACTACACACAGGGACAGTGGGATGACACTATGGCAGACTTGGCAGCTGGAGATTGGGGAAGATATTGTGCAAGTCCGTGTCGAAGGCTTTTCCAATGGGACTGGGATTCATGTGAAGAGTGTTGCAGGAAGGGAATAGCAGACGGCTACAGGAAAAGGTCGCCGTGGCTGAAATCCTGAGAGGTAGTGTGGCTGAAATGAGAGCGCTTCAAAGGATAGAAGAACGAATCCGCAAGGAACTTACGAAGTTCGTACCGCGTGGGAATCCTCTTCCCAGCAGTACACGAGTCGGATGGCTGCTGATGGTAGCCTCATCTATCTATGCGTTGATCGCTGGGATATGTGGCCATGTTTTCATGCGAAGCTGTTCTCCACCATCCGATTGGTTTCTGAGAGTTGGGATGTGGCTCTATTCGTTCCTAGCCCTGGCTCTGTTGACATCTGCTCTTGTGTTCTTGGCGATTGGTGCAGTCATCTGTCTACTAAGACGACGGTTGAGGAAAGAAGCATCTGAATGCATTACGGCTGGAGTCAGACAGTCTGATGCATCCAACAATGTCCTGTTCCCGAGTGAGCCTGCTCTCCGACCGCTGTTCGTCAGAGACGTTCTCGTCGGATTTGCCATACTCTATCTCGTTTTTTCGGTGCCCTTCTGGCGTGCATTAGTCAGGTTGCTCATCTTTCGCAGCATGGACACACACTGGCCGATATCTTGGATGTTTCCGCTCATAGGTTTCTCATGTCTCACTTTCAGTTTGCTGTTTCTGAGTTTGGCTCAGATTATTGACCTGCTGTCGATAGCAGGAAATTCGGGTGCGAGCAGCCCGGTTTCCCCGGTGCGCCGTGGAAAGGCGCGCACTTTCAGTGGGAGGTAGACCCACCTGGCAACTA
>JAKQFZ010000767.1 GCA_029558215.1 Candidatus Omnitrophota bacterium | reverse complement strand
TCCAAACCTCCCGAACGCAGGTGGTATGCTGAAATCCCCACGTAAGGAAGTCAACAACGACCAGCCGGCATCCTTTGACCAGGCTGACGTTCAGGATGACGACACCTACGAGTTCAAGTGGCAGACCGCCAACCTTGAGATTGATGCAGGAACCTACACCGTATATGCTGTCAGTGCTCCACGTGACAAGGATCACCTGAGCGACGCACAGTACGACACCGTATCTCTCGTTATCAAGAAGCCATACATCCAGGCAACCGCTTCAGCAAGTGTTGTTGCAAAGGGTGACAAGATGTACCTCCGTGGTACTGCAGAAGGCGACCCGTCCAAGGGTGTCGCAATCTGGATTCTTGGAAAGAACAAGGCACTCTACGCAACTGAATCCGTGAACGATGACATGTCATTCGAACACGAGATCAAGAGCGCAACAACCTCATCCCTCTATGCAGGACAGTATTTCGTCGTAATCCAGCACCCGATGTACAACAACGAGTTCGATGTCTATCCAGACAACCCGCTCGAGCCACAGTACGTCTATGGTTCCTACCCGACCCGGAACTCCCAGGTATTCAAGCTTGGCGGATCTGGAGCACTTCAGGGAACTGATGCTGCAGAAGCACTTATCCAGGCAATCAACTCCCCAATGGTTGACGATACCTACACCAAGATGCAGTTCCTCGTAGAGGAGCCCAAGATCACCATCAACCCGATCGGTGAGCAGGCTGTAGGTTCCAAGTTCGAGATCGCCGGAACCACCAACCTCATGTATGACGACAACGATCTGCTTGTCGAGGTAACTTCATCCTCATTCAAGCCGACCGACAAGTCACAGAGTGGTGAATTCAGCGGTGCAACCGGAACTGTCAAGGTCCAGCAGGGCACTGACGGTCTGAACAAGTGGGCATTCAATGTTGATGCAAGCACCTTCAAGCCGGATGAGTACATCGTCCGTGTTTCCGGTGTGACCACCGACACCGTCGAGACTGCACTCTTCAACGTTGTTGAGGCTGGAGCAATCCCGAC
>JAKQFZ010000514.1 GCA_029558215.1 Candidatus Omnitrophota bacterium | reverse complement strand
TAGAGTCTATCGTTCTTCGGACACGTTTGTCAGGTGGGTGATCTCCGGTGTTCCCTGTCCTCTGTCCAGGATGCTGATGACATCTAGGCGAGCATCTCTATCGAGCAGGCTATTCTCGACGAGGTACATTTCCGCCTCTCGCAGAATCTTCCTCATTTTTGAAGGGGTGATCGATTCTGCCGGACTTCCATAGTCATTTCTGGAGCGCATCCGCACCTCAACGAAGACAATGACAGAACCATCCTCTGCCACAATGTCTATCTCCCCGTATCTGCTATGGATGTTCCTTTCGAGGATCCGATAGCCCTTTTCAGAAAGATAGGCTTCCGCGAGATCCTCGTAGCGGGATCCCTTCTTTCGTGTTGACTCTTGCTTGTGGGGTGTTTCCATCACAGAATGCTCACTGCCTATCGGGCCTCAGAACAACCTCACTCTTCTGCTCTCGGTCTACGGAAGCGCAAAATCCTCTAAACGCTCCGTAGTCTTGCGAACCAACTCTCTGAGCCTTGAAGACAAGAGTCTCCTCGTAGATGATCTTGCTGTTGCCATGGCGATAGGTTCGCTTGAATTCTCCAAAGGGTGTATCCAGATGAAAGTCTTTGGGGATTTCCTCACATACAGAGCCGGGAGGCAACGTCAGAGTGAGAGTGCGTTCCTTCTGCCAAAGTCCGTGATTAACAAGTTGATGCCTGCGCGTGGTCAAAGGAGCGTATGCTTCCGTGAGCCTCTCGGGAAAGAGACAAGCAGAGAAACGTAGCGCACCATTCTGAGAGTGTGCAAATCGTGGCAACTCAAGCGAAAACTCAATATACTCCTCGGGTGACAGGGCACTGAAGTCAGAATGCAGTACGTCGGTGATGAGTGAACCAGGAAAGGCGCTTCCGAACTGCTGTTCAATAATCTGTGGGTTCTTGGCATCATTTTGATAAGCGGCTCGAATGGAGCGATTGAACAGGCCGTGGAACGAAGCCCTGCGCCTTCCTGATGCGTTTCCTTCGGGAGAGAGAACGAGTTCCGTCCTATACTTGATGAGATTCGCAGAGGGAGGAGAGATCGGGATCTGTTCAAGGGTGAACCTTCCGCCTTCGTGGATCACAAGAACTTGTGCCCCTTGATCCATAGATGGAAGTTCACCGAGCGCTGTGTAATCTGCAGTGCCATCAAACCACTCGGCAGTGAGATCCGAAAGAGACGCGCGGAAGATAGCATGGTTGAAAAGCCCAAGCGACGGCAGGCTAAGGTCTATGCGTCCCTTGTCTACCGTTCGCAGCAGAACCAACTGTGCCGGGACTCCGAGTTCCTTCAGGAGCGAAATGGCCAGTCCAGCTTTGTCCTTACAGTCACCGTACTGCATTCGATTGACGTGGCCTGCACCATGGGGTTTGTAGCCGTGGACGCCAAATTCCAGCCCCAGATACCGAATCTCGTTACTGACATATCTGAAAACGGCGTTCAGTTTTTGGCTTGCAGTAGCATGAGGGTCTGTGATCAACTGGCGTGCTGTTGCGCTCACTGTGGTATCCGGCCTCAGTGATTCACGGCTCAAATCCCAGTACCATGAAGCCATTTCATCCCATGTTGAGAATGTCGAGACTTTGAGATAGGGGAGCATCTCTGAGACCGCTGGCATCATTGGCTCGCGGCGAATGCTGGGCAGGTTCTTGTAGTGCCACCGGTAGACGCATGTGTCCCCTTCCTCTTGCACAGAAAGATTGTCAGGTTGTTCACTCCCATTTGGGACGAAGATGTGATGAAGCTTCCGGTGTTTTGGGAAGATGAGAACGTATTCACTGAGTACGGTGGGATCATAAGAGCCAAAGTAAAAAATGTCTCCAAAGTAGTCGGCATAGAGATTCTCCTGGTTTTCGCGAATTTCATACTTCAGCTCAACCAGAGCATCCTTTTCCACGCCATCGAAACTGACTATCATGACATCGTAGTCGCTGTATATGCCACTCCCAACACCTGACAAATCAAGCGCAGATCGGACTTGTGGCTCAGGGGCAAATATCTGCTGTCCTGTCTTGGTGATAACCCTGGCGGTGTGGACTACGACG
The DNA here is from genome assembly GCA_029558215.1 of Candidatus Omnitrophota bacterium. Classification (GTDB taxonomy): domain Bacteria; phylum Hinthialibacterota; class Hinthialibacteria; order JAKQFZ01; family JAKQFZ01; genus JAKQFZ01. The sequence goes on along the minus strand of JAKQFZ010000514.1, from coordinate 6,627 downwards.
TCCTCTCTTGAAGGAACGTAGTAGATGGCCTCAAACGCGGCCTGGCGGATTCCTGCTGAGTTGACGACGCGATTCACCTGATGCACTGTGCGTCTTGATGTACCATCCGGATAGACGCGACGAACTTGTTGATCAGCAAGGCAGACAATGTTGGCTTCCTCAAGGTGAATATCCGGCTCATCAAGAGATTGCAACTGCAGTTCAAAGGGAGCGTAGTAGTCCGCACCTTCTGAGAGGTTATGGGCAAGATACTCCTGGAGTTGTGCGTCATTGGGTCGGATTTGCAGTGCATGACTCCAGTACCGTATTGCCTCAGTCATCTCTCCTCTCCGCTCACGGAGATGCCCCATCTCAGTATTGCACTCAGGATCGTTCGGAGAAATGCTCATTGCGCGATTCAGCCATTGTTCAGCCTTCCCATGTTCCTCCCCTGCTGCATACCATCGCCCGAGATCCAGGGCCAGCCTCAGATCATCCGGTCTCTGCTCCAGAGATGCGTTCGCGAGGCTCTCCGCCTCTTCCTGATTCCCCAACTCTCTATGCAGATCAAAAAGCGCTCTGGCAGGTTCCGAGAGAGACTTGTCACACAAGACAGCCCTTTCGAGAAAGGGAAGGGCCTCCATCCTTGACATAAGGTTTGAGGTCTGCATCCCGAGCAGATACCAGGATCTGTACCAATTTGGGGCGCTGTTCGCGGCGTCGAGATATGCCTGTCGAGCAAGAAGACTGGAGCCTCTTCTCTCAAGATCGTTTCCACAAACGATCCGGCCTGGAGCATAGTCCCTGGCCAGCGATGACAAAGTGCTGATGAGGCTGTCGGCGGCCTCGTCGATCAGTTCATTCTGGTACAGGGAGACGAGAAGCATCATGGCCTCTACATCATACGGGTCAGATTGGATAGCCTTTTGAAGAGCATGACTCCTTCGACTATTGTCCTTCTCCAGGGATGCGAGCATCTTCTCGATAAGAGGATTTGAGCTATATAGGGATTGCGCCTTGCGAACCTCCTCCAAATCCGGAGAAAGCCCTCTGTGATAGAGATTCCAGAGTCGGTAGAGATAGGCTCTGGAGAGGTGTCGGAGGGCACGCTCCACTGGGTCCGACGACTCATCAACATCATCGCGAAGCACAACGGGCAGTTCCCCGACGCGATCATCAGATGCCGAAAGAGTCTGTGCCTCAGAAGCAGCACAGGTGAACTCATCGGGAGCCGTTGTCAGATCAAAGGCGACATGAGGGTCACCTTGTGGATCGGTGATACGAAGCATTACTCCCCAGCCTCGGTCTTCATCGGAGCAGACTTTGACGAGTATCTGGTTCGTTCCTTCGGAAAGCACTGCGTCAGCACTCAACTGATCCATCCAGAACGGATGATATTCTGAATCAGCGAGGATCAATCGCCTGTTGACCCACAACTTAGCAGCTCCCCCGTAACCCATCCACAAACGCACTGGTGTTTCTGTGGGGCATCGGACGAAGCAAGACAGATAGGCTGTTGCGTCCTGCTGCGGACGAAGCTGGTTGGCAAGGTTCACATATCCCCACTTTGGAGCAACACTCACAGGAGACCAAGAAAGAAAGCCTCTCTTTCCTTGATACTCTCCAGATGCAATGAACTCAGTTTCAGGGGGATAGGCTGTCTGCCAACCCGATTGCTCCGGACTATCAAAAGGCCCAATGACGAGAAAGTCTCTGATGAAACCCATCGAATCACAGAGAGCCTCAGCTTCCTCCAACCGACCTTGGCTCCGAAGCAAAGATACGAGAAGATATGTAACCTGCGCTCTGGTTTCGAAAGGTAGGTCTGAACGATCAAGTACCATAGACAGAGTCCTCTGTGCCGACTCCACGCCATCTGCAAACGGAGCAAGGGAGCACAAATGAATGGCATAGACTTCCAAGGGCACGATGTACTCGTGAGGCTTAAGCCTTGGCTCTTCGACAAGACACGCAATAGCGCTGGAAATATGTCTGTATGCGCTTGGAAGATCTCCGTGGGACTCCTCGATTAGTGAAAGTCCGAGCCAAGAAAGAGGAGACCTGCCACGACCTCTGAGGGACCTTTCCCAGATCTTCTGCGCCAACCGAATATCGCCACTGAAATACTCGCGCCATCCACGGTCTGCAAAAGACGACTTAGGTGAGGCGGCAACCTGACTGGAGATCAACAGCAGAACCATGGCAACAGATAAGTCAACAATCGAGTTTCTTTGTCTCATGTAAGATTCCTTTGGTCTCTAGCAGAACAACGAGAGTGCCTTCCTTCGCAAATGCACTCAACTTCATTCCTGGAAGTCCTCGACGCCAACGCTACTTCATGTATCCGAGAGAACGCAGGCGCTCCTTCTCAGTCTCGGTCAACAAGGCCTTATCTGTCTCCGCATTGGCATGGCGCTGTTCATCAAGAAGACGGTTCATCAGAGAGACCATCTTCTCTGTCAACTCTGGACTTGCCTGACTGATGTCCCGTGTCTCCATGGGGTCATCTGTAATGTCAAAAAGTAAGGTGCTTCCGGGACTTGCCTCTTGGATAACTTTGTGTCCATCGTACTGGTACGACACTCCGGCGGGCCCCCACATATTACCCTGGGCAAGAACAGGCCTTGTCGGTTCAGTATCTGGTGACGTGATGTCGATTGCCATACCATCAAAATCATCTGGAGTCTCTAGCCCTACCAACTGACACAAGGTTGGAGCGACATCAATGTGCCTTAAGGGCAAAGACACTGTCTTTCCTTTGAGTTCAATGGAACGAGTGTCAACTCCAGAGGGGATATGAAGAATGAGAGGCACATGAAGAAGTTCATGGTAAAGAGTATGGCCATGCTCGAAACCACCATGATCCCAGAACTCTTCGCCGTGGTCAGAGGTGATGACGATAACCGTCTCGTCTGAAATCTTCATCTCAGCAAGCGTGCTGAGAAGCCTTCCAATCTGGGCATCCACAAACGCAATCTCAGCGTTGTGAAGTTTCTCCAAACGACGAACAAGGGGCTCATCCAGTTTCAACTTTCCTGAACGAAAAGCCAACATCTGCTGACGCGAGCCGAAGAGAGTTCCTTCCGTGTCTCTATCTACGGCATCAGCAAATCTCATCCGATACTCTTTTGGTGGGTCATAGATCAAATGAGGATCGAAGTAGTGAACAACGAGGAAGAAGCGCTTCTTCCCATTCTGGCTGAGCCAAGTCAGAGCGGCATCAGTTGTTTGATCAGCAGTTCGGCAGACTTCATTTCCAACCTCGCGTCCCACATTCATGGTGCCAAAACCCTGATGAAGTCCAAAAGTCTTCGTCAGGAAGCTCACATTGACAACTGCAGCGGTCTTTGCACCTGCATCTCTAAGAATCTCAGCAAGAGTCTGCGCCGAATCAGGGAGTATGGTGAAAGAGTTAATGTCCCCTCCAGCACCATGCTTCATTGGATGACGTGAGGTGTAGAGAGATGCCACAGAAGGAAGAGTCCAGGGAGCGTGGGAGTATGCGTACTCGAAACGGACTGAGTCTTCTGCGAATCGGTCAATATTTGGGGTAAGGCCTTCTGAATTTCCATAGCAGCCCAAGCGGTCAGCTCGGACCGTGTCGAGAAGAATGAGCACGACATTTGCCCGGAGCGTGTATGCTCGGAGATGCCTCATCCCAAGGACTGTGAGCTCAAAAATGATAACAAGGCAGGCAGCAAGAATGAGTGTCTTCCTCAGTCGGGTCTTCACTGAATCTCCTTGGTTCCTGGTTAAGACGCAAGAACTTCTCTGACCTGCTCACAGTGCTCTGGATCAAGGGAAAAGGTTCCTGCATGCGCGTTAGACTCCAATTGCTGAACCGATGAACAGGATGGAATGATGGGACCCATTCCTGGAAGAGTGAGCATATAGGCAAGCGAAAGTTCGTTGAGTCTCAGTCCCAATCCATGTGCCAGGGAAGCCAACTGCCGAACTTTGTTGAGTCGCGCCTTGCTGGCAACCTTGCTCAGAGCATCTTCGTCGTAAAGGCGATCCCCCTTACCGACTTTCGAAATATCCAAGTATTTCTCCGTCAGCAGTCCTAAGGCAAGCGGGCTGTAAGGTACAAAGGAAACCCCGGCTTCAGCGCAGAGTTGAAGAACCCCCTCATGCTCCTTCTTCTCGCCGTCCAGGATGTCGAGGCGATTCTGCACGGCTTGGATGCGGCAACGGCTTGAGAGACGCGACGCAACGTGCATCGCGTCCTTCAATTGCTGTGTGGAGAAATTCGAAACGGCGAAGTATCGGACCATGTCGCGCTGAACCAAGTCTTCAACTGCGGTCAAACTCTCGTCCAGAGGTGTGTCAGGGTCATAGGCATGGAAATAGAGGATGTCCACGTACTCCAGACGAAGTCGTTTCAGGCAGGCATAGAGGGATTCGAGAATATTCGATCGGGAAAGGCGGCTGTGGTTAGGTGTGATGCCATCCATGCCTCCAAACACTTTGGTCGCAACGACTATGTTTCTGCGTTGATCCGGGTTGTTGGCGAACCAGGTCCCGATGATCCTTTCAGAGTTTCCTGATGAATCATTGTACCGGTTTGCTGTATCCCAAAGAGTCACTCCAATCTCGACGGAGCGGTCAAGAATTTGCAGAGCAGTCCTTTCGTCGGTTCGCGAGCCGTCTCCAGTCTCAGGGTATCCTATCTTCCACGTTCCCAGGCCGATATTCGGCACTCGGAAGCCAGAGGTGCCTAACTTTCGATAGGGCATTTCGTTGAAAGAGTCTGTTGACCAGGGAATTCCATAGAGATTCGGGTTCGGTTTTGTGAAGTCCATCATCTTTCCGTCCTTTGTCCAAATAATTCCAATGAAATAGTACCAGACCAGTGTTCCAATGTAAAAGCAGAACAAGAGCCGCCACAGCGTTGACACCTATGCTGTTGATGATAGAGTCATTGCATGGTTATGCCTTTGGACATCCTGTTTTCCGTTGGAGTTCATCCATGAAAAGTTTCTGCATACTCACGATCAGTTCAGTCATGATGTTCTCATCTAGCAGAGCGCTGAGCACTGATAACCCGTTTGGGATTTGCCATCCGTGGAACGGACTGGGAGAGTTAAGGATCGGCTGGTGTCGCTCCGGAGCCGGAGCGACTGCGTTTGATTGGGGGAGAATGGCTCCAGATCGGGATACTCTCACTTTCAAGCATGCCGAGGGTGAATATGACAACTGGATGAAGCCTTTTAGGATCAAACACGTTGGTTTGTTGGGATACACTCCACGATGGGCATCCTCAGCACCTGAGGGTGCCCAGAACTCGGGGGCTTATCCTCCTTCGGATCTGTTCGACTGGTCTGATTACATCGAGCGTACTACAAAGCATTTTGCTGGTCGGATCCCGTACTATGAAGTCTGGAACGAGCAGGATATCGGCTTCTGGAAAGGCACCTGTAATGAGTATTGTGAACTGCTGAAGTCAGCGTATCTTGCGGTCAAGAGGGGCGATCCGTCCGCGAAGGTTGTCTACGGTGGACTTGCGGGAGTGAATCTTCCTTTTCTGAAGGAATGCTATGAGCACGGTGTTGCAGGATACTTCGACGCGATGGCGGTGCATCCATATCAGTGGGGAGACACATTCAATGATGAATGGTTTTACAGACAGATTCGGGATTTGCGGGAACTGATGCTTGATAATGGGGACGACAAGGAGATATTCCTGACTGAATTTGGCTGGGAGAGCAAAGGAACGCAGGAGAGTGAGGACATACAGGCAAGACTTTTGATGCAAGCCATCCTGACAAGTCTGGTTCTTAGGGAAGAGGCACGAGTCGAGATTGTATTTCCATTCACCGTTCGAGATTGGGGAAGCCCAAGTTATGGGTTCATCCGAGATGATGACACACGAAAGCCGAGTTGGACGGCGTACTCTGTTCTCATCGAAAAGATGCTTGGGCGGCGCTGCCAGTATCGGCTTCCTATCAAAGAGCCTCTGCGCGGTTATCTTTTCTCTCCAGGGCGTCAGAGCGATCCAACGGAGTTCGTGCTTGCGCTATTCTCGACGGACAAGGACATTCATTCTTTGGAGTTTGACGTTGACTCTGACGAAGTGTCTGTTACCTCGATGCTTGGGGAGTCGCAGATACTCAAGAGTTCGGAAGGGAAGTTGAGTCTTTCGGTTGGGCCCCAGCCTGTCTACATTCAAGGAATTGGCGCGCAGGCTATCCGTCCTGCAGAGCCGATACAAGCCCTTGATCCCAGATCGGAAGCCACCCGCGATCTGCCGGACGTTTGGATCAGTCTCGATATTCCGAACACGAGCCGGAGCCTCTTTCTGCGGAGAGGTGTGAAAGAGACGATTTGCCTGAAGGTATCTAACGATTCCGAAGAGACGCAGAGCCTTCGGGTCTCAATGTCCCTATCCAATGGCGCTTTAGTGAAGCCACGGGTGATGCGGAAAGCCATTACCATTGAGCCAAAGACGCTTGCAAGGTTGCATGTGCCGATACGAATCCCATCGTCCGCTGCGCTTGAAGTCTCTGAGCTCACCGTGACCGCTTCGGTTGGCAGCCGCTCAATACCTCCGTTGAATGAGCGAGTCAGAATCACGGACGGCTTTGCGGTTGAGTTCCTCGCCAACAGTCAAATTGAAGAAGAGCATATTGTTGATTTCGGAGGAAGCTG
>JAKQFZ010000715.1 GCA_029558215.1 Candidatus Omnitrophota bacterium | reverse complement strand
GGAGGGTCTCGGTGACGCCCAGTACCAGATGGGACTCTACTCAGAGTCTCTGCAGCAGACTCGACGCTTGCTGACTCTTGCGCCGGGCGAACGGGTTGCTGAGATACGGGTTGCACTCTGCCTCTTTCAACTGGGAAACCTTGACAAGGCTCGGGAAGAGTTTGAAGCCCTATTGGCGAAGTATCCTGGCAGCTATGAAGTCCGGGCGGGTCTTGGCAGCTGTCTGGTTCACAAGGCACGTTCTGCCGACCAACAAGACCGAGATGTTCTTCTGAAGCGTGCAGAGGAAGAAATCAGTCAGTCGCTCCAAATTCGTCCCGGTTCCCTTGAGGGACTCTTGGCGTTGGCAGAGGTACAGTTTCTGTCCGGTCAAATTCAGGAAGCCAGTTCCACTGCCGCACAGGTGATTGCACTGGATGCCGAATCCACTTTTGCAGCGGATTTGATGGGTCAGGCAGCGATGGAGTTGGGAGCTTATGCTCAGGCCGAGGAATTCTTCAACCAGGCGCTGAGATTTCGGCGCAACACCACTCCGACCGTTTCTGCAATGATCCGCGATCATCTTGGTGTAGCGGGGTATTGTCAGAACAAACTCCAAGTGTCCTACGACGAGTGGAACCGAGCCAACCAGATCGATCCATCCTACCATCCCTCATACGATAACAATGCGTGCCTTGCAATGCTGCGCCAGAAGAACAACCGTTCGATCGAACTCTTGACCACAGGGATGCAACTGCTTGGATTTGGCTCCACAACGGAGATTTCGTCCAGTGCTGTTCCTTCCTTTCAGCAGAAGACGAATTTGTTGCTCAGAAGTGCCTGCGCTCGACTTCGGCTGGAACAGTACAACGATGCTGCAAGCATACTCGAACAGTTGACTCGCCTGGCAGCGGATCAACCTTTCGGTTTCTTTGAGCTGGGGAACGTTCAGTACCTTCGGGGAAGACGTGAGGATTCTGTTCGCGCCTATGAGCAGGCGTGGAGCCTGGCTGTGGACGTTCCAGTCGTGGGATACAATTTCGGCAGTTTGCTCCTGGAGCAAGGCTCATATACTCGCTCGCAGGAAGTGCTATCGCGAGTGGTTCAGATTGATCCGTCCAATCTCGATGCCCACCTCAACCTGGGGGACGCGCTTCTGAACGCCCGCAATGTCAAGGGTGCTTCGGAGCAGTTCCAGAAAGCCTCAGAGATTGACACCGGCAATGCTCTTCCACTGATTCGGATGGGACAAACCATGGAACTCGTCGGGGATCTCAGGAGAGCCGAACAAGCCTATCTGAAAGGCATCACACTCGATCCCTCAAACGGACGAACTTACTTTTTTCTGGGCTTGTTGCGTCGCAGGTTGTCCGGTACCGATAGTCTTGCTCAGGCCGAGAAAGACCTTGCCAAAGCTATTGAACTGGAGCCTTCCAATGATACGGCGCGAACTGAACTGGGATACGTCTTTCTCAAAGCGAACAAGTTGATGGAAGCTGAAGAGCAGTTCAAGACCGTTCTTGAGAACCCGCTCTATGCCTCGTACGACAAAGCCTACAACGGTCTGGGCAATGTTTACATGGCACACCAGGAATGGGACAAAGCCAAGGAGTGCTTTGACAAGGTCATCGAGAGAAACAAGCCTGGTCAGATCGAGGTCGCCGAGGTCAACCTGGGGAACCTGGCCTTTGTGAACGGAGATTTCGAGAAAGCGCGACAGCACTACGAGGCGGCACTCCTGGCGCGAAGCACACTTCCTGAAGGCAGTTACAACCTGGCTTGTGCGTATGCCATGGAAGGCAACTGGAGCCGTGCCGTCGTTGAGTTGCAGAATTGTCTGAATCGGGAGTCCCGATTTGGAAAAGCGTGGTATAATCTTGGTGTGGCGTTTGAGAAGACAGGCAAACCCGACAGGGCTTTGGATTCGTATAGTAAGGAAGAAGGCGAGGCAACCCTGAAGGCGAAACTGAGTCTGGCTCGGCTCTACACGGACGCAGGCAATCTGAGCAAGGCTCAGGACATCATCGCAGAAGCCGAGAAGATGGAAGAGCCGATGGCTCCACTGTTGGCCGTCAAAGCGAATTTGCTGTTGCGGTTGGGTGCAGCTAACGACGCGATAGCCAGTGCCCGTGACGGACTGCGTAAGGTTGTTCGGGAAGAGAAGACACTCAAGGATCTCCTGGAACCTCAGCTTCGAATGGTTTTGGGTTGCGCCCTTGGACTCAGTGGAGACTGGGCGGGTGCGAGTCAGGAGTTTGGGGCTCTTCTGGCTGCGGTGCCGGAACAGGACAGCGAGGTGAAACTGAATCTCGGTCTCGCCTACGCCAATCTCGGTCAGATTGAGCAGGCGGATACTTTGTACCGGGAGTTGATCCAGAAGGTGCCTGAGGATCCCAGACCCTATGCCTATCGAGGCAATCTGCTTCTCGGGCAGGGCGATTACGCTCATGCAAGGGAATGC
>JAKQFZ010000676.1 GCA_029558215.1 Candidatus Omnitrophota bacterium | reverse complement strand
CAGCACCTCAGTTGGTTTGCACCCAAGTTCCTTCGCGACAAGTCTTGTTGTCTCTCGTGCATCTCTGAGACCACTCTCCCCGGTACAGGCATTGGCATTGCCACTGTTGACAAATACAGCTCGAGTGCACCGCGAACGCCTGAGATGCTCTCGATTCACAGTGATCGGGGCGGCACAGAAACGATTCGTTGTCGCAACCGCAGCGCAGACCGCTGGAACCGATGAAACAATAAGAGCTGAATCCAGACCTTGCTTCTTAATCCCAGCGCGAACAGCATCCGCTCGAAAACCGCGTGCGGCGCACACACCGTCAGAAACCGTCCGAAACTTAGTCATGAGTACGGCCTTTCATCCATCTGGATGGCACACTGCACCAGGAAGTTGCCCGATGTCCCTAGGAAAATAACTTCACTCAAGAGCAAAAAGCAATGGAAAAATCGCTGCTATCTGCAAAGTACGTCAATGGCGGTGCAAAACTACTCCCCACCAAGAAGTTTCACAATACGTTTGTACAGTCTGAAAACAAACTTGCTTCGGATCGTGTGTAGGTCTCTTTCAGCTCCACTCGCCCGTGCCTCACACTCGCCAAGTTTCTGATGCAACTTCATGATTTCTTCATCTCTCTTGGCGATGATCCAGTCCTTCTTGCTGATCTCCTCATCCCGCCTGGCTATGTCTTTCTCTGTGATCTGAAGACGAGACGTGTATTCGTGAATCAGCCGCTCTTGTTGTTCCAGCATTGTCGAACTTGCCTGCATGAAAGTCGGTCTTTTGGATCGCACTCTGGCAGCATCACAAAATGAAAGAAGACTGTTGGCAGCGGTCGTCCAAGTGTATTTCTCACGAACAAGTTGTTGGGCGCATTCACCACGTCGGACTATTTCATCAGGTTGCTTGAGCAGAGACTCGACCAACTCCTCCAAACCCTGACCGTCCCGACTCAGAACCCATCCGGCTTGATAAGAAGAGATGTCCGATGCCAGATAACTGTAGTCGAAACAGATGAGCGGCAGCCCACACCAGAGATAGCTCACATTTCGAATCGCAGAAGACAGTTCCCGTTCGACATTGGTCGCCATCAAGTCCACAGCAACTCCACCGCGTGCGTAGTCGGCAAACAAATCCTCTGCCGAACGCATGGGCAGAACTTCCCAGCGCGATCCCGGCTTCAGCCTTTCGGCTGGATCAAGATACTTCTCGCCTTTGATCTGATGATGCGGATGATGACCTCCAAAAAGTTGCACTCGACCGGAACTCCGCCGCTCCAGAACATTCAGGATACGGTTTAGAAAAATCGAGGAATCTTGCCAGGGCCAGAATATCCCGCCTTGGATGAAACGGATTTCTCTGGCACTGCCGGAACGGTAGTCCATCTGCGCTTGGGGAAGCTCAGGG